>JBBQHY010000146.1:0-6364 GCA_038324415.1 Pseudanabaenales cyanobacterium
TAAACTTGGTCAACTAATGCCTGAAATTCTGGACTTTTGCGATCGCGGTAATGATTCAAGGTCACAGGTAAGTCCGCCCGAACTCGCCCTGGATTACGCCCTAGGACAATAATGCGATCCGCCAAAATTACTGCTTCCTCAATCCCGTGGGTAACTATCAGTATGGCTTTAGTCGGAATCCTGCGCTCTATCCATAGATCTAAAAGCTCAAATCTCAGGTTCTCAGCGGTCAGGACATCCAAAGCGGAAAATGGCTCATCCATACATAATAATTCTGGCTCCACTGCCAAAGCTCTGGCAAACCCCACCCGTTGGCGCATTCCACCTGATAGCTCCTTAGGATAGGCATTTTCAAATCCATCCAAACCGATAATATCAATCATTTTTAGAGCTTTGGCACGACGAGCAGTTACTTCAGTCCCCAAAGCTTTTAATCCTAGTTCTACATTCTCTAGTACCGTCAGCCAAGGATATAGAGCAAACGCCTGAAAAATAATTGCCACGCCCGGATTTAGTCCAAGCATAGGGCGATCGCGATATAAAACTTTTCCACTAGAAGGGGCAATTAATCCTGCAATAATTCTCATTAAAGTAGACTTCCCCGATCCCGATGGTCCCAGCAATGCCACGATTTCCCCTGTTTTAAGCTTGAGGTTAATATTTTCTAAAATCGGGATCTGCTGACCATTTGGCTGTTGATAGGATTTGCCTACTTTTTCTAAAACAATCAGTTCATTTGATTCGACTTTTGCTTCTGCCATGGCTCTATCCTTATCCGTCCTTATCTGTAAGTCTTTATCTGTAAGCCTTAAAATCTTATCAAGCTTTAGGTATGCTTTTGACACGTAGGTATAGAAGCTTGTTGCGTACTTTTAAAATTTCCGCAACCTGTTTCATTTCCGCAACCTGTTTCATTTCCGCAACATTGTTAAGCAAGCATCAAGAAATTATTAAGAAGTATGACCTAAAAATGTTGAACATGACCTAATGATTCAGAATATTGAAGTGACCATTTGTTTGGAAAAAGCTTTAACATAGTTGCTAAGGCTATAAGATAACCATCCACTATTGGAAAGCTGATTGTTACGAGATTTTTTAGAATTTCTTGTGGGCGATCGCTCAAATGCGTTAATTTACAGTTTATTTTTATTCACATTTTTTCTGTTGGAGGAATTTAGATGAGTGTAGTCACAAAGTCTATTGTTAATGCGGATGCTGAAGCCCGTTACCTTAGTCCTGGTGAATTAGATCGTATTAAAGGTTTTGTCAGCTCAGGCGAACGTCGTCTTCGCATTGCCCAAACTTTAACCGAATCTCGCGAACGTATTGTCAAACAAGCTGGCGATCAATTATTTCAAAAACGTCCTGATGTCGTTTCCCCTGGTGGTAATGCTTACGGTGAAGAAATGACCGCTACTTGCCTCAGAGACCTAGATTATTACCTACGTCTTGTAACTTACGGAATCGTTTCTGGTGATATCACCCCTATCGAAGAAATCGGTCTAGTAGGCGTAAGAGAAATGTATAACTCTCTTGGTACTCCTATCCCTGCTGTAGCTGAAGGCGTTCGTGCCATGAAGAACGTTGCTTCTTCTTTGCTATCTGCCGAAGATGGAGCTGAAGCTGGTTTCTACTTTGATTATGTTGTTGGAGCTATGCAGTAATCTGCAAGCCTAATCAGCATTCTTAACTATAAACAACTGTAAACCAATTAGAAGATATCAAAATGCAAGACGCAATCACCTCCGTTATCAACTCCTCTGACGTTCAAGGTAAGTACCTTGACATTGCTGCTCTCGAAAAACTCAAAGGCTACTTTGCTACTGGCGAACTCCGTGTTCGTGCTTCTGGTACCATCAGTGCAAACGCTTCAACAATTGTGAAAGAAGCTGTTGCTAAGTCTTTGTTGTACTCTGATGTTACCCGTCCTGGTGGTAACATGTACACCACTCGTCGTTATGCCGCATGTATCCGTGACCTAGACTACTATCTACGTTATGCTACATACGCCATGTTGGCTGGCGATGCTTCCATCTTGGACGAACGTGTACTGAATGGTCTTAAAGAAACCTATAACTCTTTAGGCGTACCCATTGTTTCCACAATCCAAGCTATTCAAGCAATCAAGGAAGTAGCTGCTTCTTTAGTTGGCTCTGATGCTGGCAAAGAACTAGGTGTTTACCTTGACTACATCAGCTCTGGCTTAAGCTAAATCAGTATTGTAGGCGCGGAAGTATTGGTTTGATTGGTTAAATTATTGCAGGCTAAACTTTTTGGCTTTGATATTTAGCTCCTAACTTTACTTCTTCGCCTAATTTTATGTTTATCAATATTGCAAATTTTTAATACAAATTTTATTTACCCCTAAAGGAGAAATCATATATGCGGATGTTTAAAGTTACCGCCTGTGTACCCAGCCAAACTCGCATTCGGACTCAGCGCGAATTGCAAAATACTTTTTTTACCAAGCTAGTTCCCTACGATAACTGGTTCCGTGAACAACAACGCATTATGAAAATGGGCGGTAAAATCATCAAAGTTGAGTTGGCTACTGGTAGAGTTGGAGCTAACACTGGTCTTCTGTAATGTTGTCCTAAGCAACAAATTAATACTCTGCAAATAACTGAGTTAACTAAGTGTTATTCTCGGTTTTTTATTTTTGCGGCTTATCGCGCTTAGAGACAAAATCCGCAAACTTTGACCAGCTAACTGTTTGAGTCTCTTGCGATATTTTTCCCATTTTCCAGATTAACTGCGACGAATGGTTAGACAAGTCCAATCCTTGAGTTTCCAGAGGGTACCCACAATCCAGCCTTGGGTTTCTAGGGCGTCCACAATAGGATGAACTTGGGATAGTAAAATTCCGCTTAAAATCCCCCAACCATTGGGCTTAATCAACCGATGAAAGTTCGGAACTAAACCTAAAATCACCTCAGCGATAATATTGCAGGCAAAACCATCCACAGGCTCAGGAATATTTTCTAGAAGATAATCTAAACTGCCTTCTCCTACCCAAATTTGCTCAGGAGGAATGAGATTAAGTTCACGATTTTCATTGGTAGCTTTAACAGACATAATATCTGTGTCTACGGCATAGGCTTTTGTGGCTCCGAGTAAAATTGCGGTGATCGCCAAGATGCCAGAACCACAACCGACATCGGCAAAGGTTAAATTTTTGTCTTTAGCATCGTACATGCGCATTTCCAGAGCTTCCATTGATAGCTGGGTGGTGGCGTGATTGCCTGTACCAAAAGCCGATCCTGGATCGAGGCGTAAAACTAATCGGTTATTATCAGTGGGTGGCTCTAGCCATGCGGGAATCACAATTAATTTATCACCAATTTCTTGAGGTTTCCAGTGGGACTTCCAACTATTTGACCAGTCTTCTTCATCAATCAAGTGCCATTTAACTTTGGGTTGGGCTAATTCTGAGGCGATCGCATCTTGTTTTAACCATAGTGATAATGCTCCCAAGTCTAATAGGGTAGCTTTCTCTGAGGGGAGATATGCCTTAGTTATAGAGTTTGCATCTTTAATTTGAGTAGCAGTACCTTGACAGCCAAACCTCTGCAGCCGCCAAAATATCAACTCATCTAGGGCTGGATCGGCTAGAACTTGGATTTCCCACCAGTTGTTAATCACAATTGCCTCTTTAATCTTGTTTATTGATTTAGTCCCTTTCTACAATAAGAATACATCTAACTAAAACGGGGTCAAGGGGCAGAGCCCCTTCGTGTGGGCTCGACCCCCACGCCAACAGTAATCTTTAACTAGGAAGGTAGGGGGGTAGTTAATCTTGAACGTATTCTTGATGGTGGCGTAAAGCCCATTCTGCTTTTTGAGCTTCTCTGCCAATGTAGGCGGCATGATCAAACATTGTGATTAGGGTTAGTTGATTTTTCAAAACTTCTGGATCCTCAAAGATTTTTACGCAGAGCTGCTTGGCTGTATAGGCTTGAAAAACCATATTTGGCTCTCGTTTAGTTTTCCCTTTGGCGGGGATCACCTTGCCCGTTTCTGGATCAACTGCTAATCCCCGTTCATCGATTTCGTTCGTAAAGTGTTTGGCGCAAATTAGGTTTTGGGTGGGGTCGATATAAATAATAAAATAACCTGCAGGATCAAGAGCTATAAATCTGTTTGAGAGTTTGTTATCAATTTGATCGATATTAAAATCAATATTAAAATTAACACTCTGATTAATCTCAATTTGGTTTAGCTCTAATGTATCTTGGGTCATATTAGGAAATGAAACGTATTTGTATTATCTTATCGCAGGCGCATGACTAAAAACCCATCTCATCTTGGTATTCTGGCTTCGGGCAGTGGCAGTAATATGGAAGCGATCGCCCACGCCATTACTAATCAAGAAATTAACGCCCAACTTCAGGTTGTAATTTATAACAATCCGACAGCCAAAGTCAAAGAACGGGCAGAGTGGTTGGGAATTCCTGCGGTGCTTGTGAATCATCGGGATTATCAAAGTCGTGAAGATTTAGATCGAGCAATTATTCAAACTCTAAATATCTATCACGTTGACTTAGTGGTGATGGCAGGCTGGATGAGGGTTGTGACTCAGGTACTAATTGATAATTTTGGCGATCGCATTTTGAATATTCATCCCAGTCTGTTACCAAGCTTTCGAGGTACTCATGCCATTGAGCAAGCTTTGAATTACGGTGTAAAAATCACAGGCTGTACGGTTCATATTGTGAGCTTGGAAGTGGATAGTGGCAAAATTTTAGAACAGTCGGCGGTGCCAATATTAGAAGGTGATACGGTTACATCTTTGCAACAACGGATTCAAGTTCAGGAACATTTAATTTATCCGAAAGCGATCGCAAAATTCTTAAATCGAGTTTCAAGCTAGAATTTCCCAAAAGTTACAATACTCCCTTCCCACCATAGAAATATACACAGTTTAAATGGGGTTAAGGGGCAAAGCCCCTTCGTGGGGGCGGCAGCCCACACACCCCCTAAAGACTAATCTTTTACTGGGAAGGGAGTATCAATAGAATTCAGAAATTTTATGACTCAAATACCACAATCAGATCGTCCAGATTGGGCAACCGATATATTAAACCAGATTGCCAATCTCAAGCTTGAAGTAGAAAGATCTAATGAACGGCTCGAAAGATCTAATGAGCGACTAGAAACATATCAAAAAGCATCCGACCGAGTGGCTAATCTTGCCTTCTCTGTAGTGACATCTGCCGCCGCGGTTGTGGTTTTAGCTCCAGTGGTGAAAGTCGCCGCCGAATTTGCTGCTGCCTATTTACCGAAGTAGGCGATCGCAGTTTAAGTTACCGCCCATAAACTCTTCCTTTCCAAGCTCCACCTTTTCCTTGCCAATGTCTTAAAGCTGAGTCTAGAGTCATAAGTGTATATAGAAATGCGATCGCAGGAAGGCAAAAACTCAGCCACAGCGGACATTGATAAAACCTGACGGTGGGATAGTAGGAAATTGTCATTAAGGTTAAGGCTAGGAATGAAGCGATCGCAATTAAGATCTTCCCTAATACCAAGCCGAAAATCAAACTGACAACTGGCAAAATATAAATAATGCCCATGCCAAATAAAGTTCCCAACAGCAAAAGTGGTGAATAGTTAAGCTGAGTATAGGCAGTGCGGGCGACCATATCCCAGATTGTGTCAAGGTGGGGATAAGGACGGAGGCTAGTAGTTAAATTGCTTAAACCCAACCAAATTTTGCCGCCGCTTGATTTTACCGCCTGTGCCAAAGTGCAATCATCAATAAGTTCCTGTTGAATCGATTTAATCCCGCCAATGCGTTGTAAAGCTTCCGATTTGATTAAAATACAGCCCCCTGCTGCTGCCGCCAGAGACTTTTGGGGATTATTCACCCAGGTAAAGGGATAGAGTTTCTGAAAAAAGAAGACAAAAGCAGGAATTAGCCATTGCTCCCACATACTCTCACAGCGCAGACGCACCATGATTGAAGTCAAATCTAGGTTATCGGTTTGAGCTTTGATCACTAAATTTTCGAGGTTATGGCGATCGTGGCAAATATCAGCATCGGTGAGCAGAATATAGTCTGGATTTAGAGTTTGAGCATATATAGTTCCCTGCTCCATTGCCCACAGTTTACCCGTCCAGCCACTGGGTAGAGGTTGGGAAGAGATAATAGTTACATCTTCGGTTTTGGCAATATCAGAAGTACCATCGCTGCTTTGATCGTCTACTAAAATTATGTGGAGTCTGCCTTTATAGATTTGATTTTTAAGCGATCGCAAAGTAATTGGTAATAAATCGGCTTCATTGCGGGCAGGAATAACTATACAAACTGCAGGATAAGAATCAAGTTCAGAGTTTTCGCCCATTTCTAGCTTTTGATCGCATCGCC
>JBBQHY010000147.1:0-6339 GCA_038324415.1 Pseudanabaenales cyanobacterium
GGTCGCTTTTCTTTCAATTGGCTCAAAGGTAGCTGGTTTTGCCCTAGCCATTCGGTTTATGGTAACGGTATTTCCAATGGTCTATGAGCAATGGCACTATGTGTTTGTGGTGCTGGCGATTTTCAGCATGATTTTGGGAAATGTCGTGGCGATCGCTCAAACCAGTATGAAGCGAATGTTAGCTTATTCGTCCATCGGGCAAGCGGGATTTGTAATCTTGGGGATGGCGATCGGGACGGAAGCGGGTTATGCCAGTATGGTTTTCTATATGTTGGTGTATCTATTTATGAACATGGGTGCCTTTGGTTGCGTCATCCTGTTTTCCCTCCGCACTGGTACCGATCAAATTAGTGAATACAGTGGTTTGTATCAAAAAGACCCTTTACTTACGCTCTGTTTAAGTATTTGCCTCCTATCTTTGGGCGGGATTCCACCTTTAGCAGGATTCTTTGGTAAAATTTACATTTTTTGGGCAGGTTGGCAAGCTCAGGCATACGGGCTAGTGATCTTGGCGTTAGCAATGAGCGTGGTTTCGATCTACTACTACATCCGAGTCGTAAAGATGATGGTGGTGAAAGAACCACAGGAAATGTCTGATTCTGTGAAAAATTATCCAGCTAGTCCTGCTTGGAGTGCGGATGGGATGAAGCCTTTACAGGTGGCAATCATTGTGACATTAGTGTTTACAGGCATTGCAGGTATTGCTTCTAATCCTATATTCACCTTGGCAAACCAGTCTATCCATGACACGCCTTTTTTAAGTGCTTCCATCCAAACAGAGGCATTAAAAGCAGAGCTAATTAGGCAATTGGAATCTCAAACAGTTCCAGTTAGTCAATTACCGATCGCTGCGCCTTTAATTTCTCAAAAGTAATATTTATTTGAGATGGCAGAAGCCGAAACTATCACCAAAGAAGCGATCGCCATGTTGATCGATCTTGCCGAACGAGGTGAGATCGATCCGTGGGATGTGCAGGTGATTGATGTGGTGGATCGGTTTCTATCAAGGCTAATTAGTGACGATCGCCGCGATCTCTATGAATCAGGTCAGGCTTTGCTTTATGCTTCGATGTTGGTTTTACTCAAGGCGCAGACTTTATCTCAAGCTGTAACTTTAATTGAAGAGTCCAATAATGAGCTTGAAGATTTCTCCGAATCAACTCCTAGCGATCGCCCCATTAATTTCGATCAAGTTATTAAACGCCGACCCGTACCATTACCCACCCTAGGTCGAAAAACTACGCTTGCCGAATTAATTGCCCAGTTGGAAGAAATGGCTCAAACCATGGGGCAAAAGGCAGGTAAACGTCCCAACCAAAATCGTAATCGTCCCCAATCTCGACAGGTTGCCTTACGGGCGATCGCTCAACTGGCACACAAGGAAAATCTGTCGGAAATGGCGATGCAGCTAGAGATATTTTTTAATCAAAACCCCACAGAAACTGATATTGCTGAGTTAATTAAAGTCTTTGGCGATCGGGTGGGGGTATTTACTGGATTACTATTTCTGTCAGCCCAAGCAAAGGTAGAACTGGTACAGTCAGATTTCTATGGGCAAATTCAAGTTCAGCCCTATTTCGCTGCAAAGTCTTCGCAAATTCCTCTGAATCTTCAAGAGAGCTAGAATCGATACTATTAGAAATTAGAACTAGAGTCAGAATGGTTTAGGGGTACTAATTAATTACGAAGAAATATGGGCAAAGTTTATTTAGTCGGGGCAGGACCTGGGGATCCAGGGTTAATGACAATTAAAGGTAAAACCCTGCTCGAGCATTGTGACGTGGCAATTTATGATGCCTTGGTTAGTCCTGAAATTTTAAGCATGATTAATCCTCATGCCGAAAAAATTAATGTAGGTAAGCGTAGGGGCAATCATTCCCTTTTGCAATCTCAAACCACGCAATTATTAATCGAAAAGGCTCAAGATCAAGCTGTTGTAGTCAGGCTTAAAGGGGGCGATCCATTTATCTTTGGGCGAGGTGGTGAGGAGATGGCAGATTTGATTGCTGCAGGAGTCGAAGTGGAAGTGGTTCCAGGCATTACCTCTGGCATTGCTGTACCTGCTTATGCTCAGATTCCTTTAACCCATAGAGATTATAGTTCATCCGTTACCTTTGTCACAGGGCACGAAGCCGCAGGCAGGTATACTCCAAAAGTTAATTGGCAAGCGATCGCCACAGGCTCAGAGACCATTGTGATTTATATGGGATTGCATAATCTCCCTGAAATTATTCCCCAATTAATGACCGCAGGATTAGCTACGGGAACGCCAATTATCTTAATTCGCCAAGGCACCCGCGCCGATCAAGGCGAACTGGTTGGTAATCTTGGGAATATCTTAGAAAAAATCCATGTCGCTAATTTTCAGCCGCCTGCGATCGCCGTAATTGGAAATGTGGTTAAATTTCGAGATACCCTTGCTTCACCCTAGTTTTTGATCTGGTTTATTAGTTCTAGTTTATTTAGATACAAGATGTCAGCAGTTATCCGTTCAGTTTTGTCGCCTTTAATCAAATTATGGTTGCGATCGCAAGTTGAATCCATCCAAACCCTAGAAATCGAAGTTACAGGCAGAGATGGCCAAATCCTCAAAGGCTTAATCCCCAGTGCTAAAGTTATTGCCTCAGATGTGGTCTACCAAGGCTTACATCTTACCAACCTCAGCTTAACTGCCAGCCAAATCCATCTAAATACACCCCAAGTTCTGCGTCGAGAACCGCTTAAGCTCCTAGAGCCAATTCAAGTAGACTTAGAATTAGATTTAGCTCCCGACGATCTTAAGTATTGCCTAGGATCAGTATTAGTGCGATCGGCAGTGGGTATGAATTTATTAGACAGGAATCAACTAGAGGATGATCAATATATTCTGTTTACTCTCACCCAAATTTTGACGAAGTTAGGCGATGAATTTAAGTTAAAGGATTTATCTGTAAATAACGGATATTGCCACTGCGAAGGTATATTTATAGTCAATGCCACCTAAAGTCTTGCGAATCTAATTTGATGTTCCGTTATGACTACATATTTATCTGGTACTCCCTTCCCAGTCAAAGATTAGTCTTTTGGGGGTGTGGGGGCTGCGCCCCCACGAAGGGGCTTTGCCCCTTAACCCCATTTAAGCTGTGTATATTACTATGGTGGGAAGGGCATAGTTGTTCTAAATGGCTATTCAAAGGTTTAGCTAAAACAGCAATTTTATTGGAAGAACGCTCATCAGAAAGCCTCATTAAAACTATGCCTCTATGCGATCGTTTGTCACGATAGATTTTTTCACCAAAGTTTTTATCATTTATAATTAATGCCCAATTTTTAGAAAATGCTTTTTGAAGCACTAAGTCATCGGATATACCTCTAGCTTCATCATAGACTGAGAACACCTCATATCCTTAACTATGTATCCATTGAGCAACTCTGGAGCCAGTACTTTCATCAACTAGAAATCGCATCTAAGCTATTTCTTGCAATGGGATGAAAGAATTTTCCTGAGGGAACCTTGCAGCAAATAGTAAGCAAGCCATGATATCTTATTCCGCTAGCCCTTCATACTCATCGAGGATATCGGCAACAGTGGCACCATTTCCCAAAAGATTTAAGATATACCCAACAGTCAATCTTGTGCCTCGGATGACTGGCTTGCCAACCATAATGTTAGGGTTTGTAATAATACGTTGTGGGGTCATGATAAAGTCGTACTGCTATGTCAATATTTACCCATACTTCCTAACGTAGCAGCGAGCCTTCTTGAAAACTGAAATCGCCCTCTAAATTAAAAAGCGATCGCATCATTCCCATTCAATAGTGCCAGGGGGTTTAGAGGTAATATCTAAAACCACCCGATTAATGCCTTTGACTTCATTAACAATGCGATTAGAGATAGTTTCTAGTAATTCGTAGGGTACCTTTGCCCAGTCGGCGGTCATGCCATCTTCGCTGGTGACAAATCGTAAAACCACAGGATAGGCGTAGGTTCTTTGATCTCCCATCACGCCCACACTTCTAATGGTTGGTAATAACACCGCAAAGGCTTGCCAAAATTCGTTGTACATTCCTGAACGATTAATTTCTTGGCGCACAATCATATCCGCATCCCTAAGCATTTCTAGGCGATCAAAAGTAATCTCGCCAATGATCCGAATCGCTAGTCCTGGACCAGGGAAAGGTTGACGCTTGACAATTTCTTCAGGTAAGCCTAAAGCTGTTCCCACTTTTCGCACTTCATCTTTAAATAATTTACGCAAAGGTTCAATTAGAGTAAATCTCAGATCTTTGGGTAAACCGCCGACGTTATGATGACTTTTTATTTTGACGGCAACCCTTGTGCCTGTGGCAGGATCGATATTAGTGTCTGCCGACTCGATCACATCTGGATAGAGTGTTCCCTGTGCTAAATAATCAAAGGGGCCTAGGCGTTTAGATTCAGCTTCAAAGACATTTATAAATTCACGTCCGATGATTTTGCGTTTCTGCTCTGGATCGGTAATACCTTTAACTTGGGTTAAAAAGCGATCGGCAGCATCAATATACTCAACGGGAATAGCAAATTGCTCTTTGAATAATTTTACCAATCTTTCTGGTTCCTGCTTCCGCATGAAGCCTTGATCGATAAACATACAGGTCAGTTGATCCCCGATCGCCTTGTGCAGTAAAAATGCCAAGGTACTAGAATCCACACCACCAGATAAAGCTAAAAGTACCCGTTGACTGCCGACTAGCGATCGCACTTCTCTGATTGCCTCTTCTATAAAAGCGTCGGTTGTCCAAGTTGGCTCACATTCACAAATACCATAGACAAAGTTGCGAATTAATGCCATCCCACCTACGGAATGGACGACTTCGGGATGAAACTGGACCCCATAAAAATTTCGATCCAAATTGGCGATCGCTGCCACACGCGTATTAGCAGTATGGGCTAAAATCTCAAAGCCTTTGGGCATAGTAATTACAGAGTCACCATGACTCATCCACATAATTGTCTCATCATCAACATTTGTGAGGAGATTTGTGGGGTCATCAATCGCCAAATTTGCTTTACCATATTCGCCCCGTTCTGCCCTTGCCACCTCACCGCCTAGTTGCTGCACCATGAGCTGCATCCCATAGCAAACTCCTAAAATCGGAACGCCCAAATTCCAAATTTCTGGATCAGAAGTGGGAGCACCTTGGTCATAGACGGAACTGGGCCCCCCTGAAAAGATGATACCTTTAGGGCTATATTTTGCTAATTCAGCCGCAGTTGTGTAATAGGGTAAAACCTCTGAATATACCTGAGTCTCACGAATCCGTCTAGCAATTAGTTCTGAATATTGAGAGCCAAAATCGAGGATGGCAATCATCTGGCGGGGCGGAAGATGATCTGCAACAATTTCACCCAGATTAGAAGTAGTAGTGGATTCAGTGGTGGCAATCAATGTTTAAGTCCTCGGTATTCTAGTTACTATTTTAGTTCGATTGGATGAATTTAACTGGCTCAATTACTTATTTAATTAGAGAGTTTAATTTAAGGGCACAGTAGGATTTTAGATTTTGGAGAGGAGCTAATCCTATGAAGTCCAAAGGGGATGGGCAAATATAGCCGAAATAGTTTTATTACCCCGAATTTGATTAGATAGGGGTAAGTGACCCTTGGGAGCATTAATATCCCAGATAAATTCCGTGGGATACCTTGTAAATCTACCATCTTTTTTCCAGCCAATTTGCAGCCAAAGCTTTTCCCAGTTTTTATCTAAGCCTAGCCAGATTTTGCGTTGGACTGAAAATCCAAATTTACCATCGGAGTGGGCTAACCACAGATCATTAATAGTTTTGAGGTCGGTATTATTGATTTGGGCAACCTCTGTAAAATATAGCCAGCCTCGCTTTACTGTCACCTCTCCGACGATTTCCCTAAGTTTGATTGAGGTTAGGCGATCGGCATCCTCAAAATCCTGCTCTATTAAAAGTTGTTCAAGAGGTGTGTAGTCTATATTTGTCTCTGATTTTAATTCACCCATGATTAGTCGGTTAAGTCAAACTTTGCCTAAGAATTTATCTAAATATTCAGTCAACTCTAGCAGAAATCAGGTGTTGTCTAATACTTGACTCTACATATTGGCTAGCTTTTCACAGTTAAACTCTGTTAAAAATGGTTAAAATAATGTGAAATCAAATTGCCATCCTCTTTACCCATGCACAGCCTCTTCTTAGAACGTCTTCATAGCAGCGATCGCCCTGTAATCGTATTGGACGGTGCGATGGGAACTAATTTGCAATTACAAAACCTCACAGCCGAAGACTTTGGTGGGGCTGAGTATGAAGGTTGTAATGAATATTTAATTATTACAAAACCAGAGGCAGTGGCAA
>JBBQHY010000148.1:0-6313 GCA_038324415.1 Pseudanabaenales cyanobacterium
GATCATAATTTGCTGTAGTCTAAACGCATAAATATTATGATTTCTTCTCAACCCAAGACTTTGACGGAATTTACCATTAATACTAGCGATACCCAGATAATAGAAGTAATCCCACCAATGTCACTTTTAGAAGAACGCTTAGTAGTCCACCGCAATAAAAGAAAGCTAGGCGAGGTAACTATACGTAAAGAAGTTAAGATTAAAATTATTGAAGTTCCTATTAGGCGGGATAAATTAATAGTAGAGCAAATTGTTCCCAAGTATAAGAAAATCGCATCTATTGATTTGGGGGATGACGATCTGGGTAATGATATTGATTCACTGAAAGAAATAAGTGAAGAAGTTAATTCTCAATACAATCAGCATATAGTTGAAGGTGAGTTTACATCTATTAAGTTAGCGAGTAAGTTTTTGGAAGCGATCGCTCATTTACCACACTCAGAGTATAAAAACATAAAGATAAGAATTGAAGTTCAAAATACTTTGATCCAGAAGACTTATCAGGAATTACTAGAAAATTTTTCAAATGCTTGAGGATGCTAGTTTTGACATATTATCGATTCTCCAAAACCTCACTAAATCTGGCTTGTCAAAATCTGAATCTGAAATCTTAAAATCTGAATTGATTAAAGATCAAACCAGTTGCCAAATTTTTCACATAAATTCCGAAAATATTGAGTGGGAATTTGAGAAGCGATCGCAAATCCTTAAATCAATCTCCCCTCAAATTACTGAATCCCAATTAAACCTCCAAATTAATAGTTCTCTGCTCTCAACCCTCTGGTATGTATGGATTCCCTTAGCTATACAGTTAGGAGATAAATATCAAAAAAAATATGAAGGAAAAATAATTATTCAAGGAATTTTAGGTGGTCAAGGTACGGGAAAAACTACGATGAGCAAGTTCCTAAAACTAATCTTGGCAGTAATGGGTTATGAATGCGTGAATCTCTCCCTTGACGATCTTTACAAAACTTATAGCGAAAGAGAAGAGATTAAGAAACTCGATCCTGAAATTCAATGGCGAGGCGTGCCCAGTACCCACGATCTGCAACTGGGAATAGATACCCTTGAGCAACTTTGCAGCGATCGCTCAGTTTGGGAAATCCCCCGTTTTAATAAATCTGCCCATTCTGGAGGAGGCGATCGCACTGATCCTGAACTCATCTTCACTAAGCCCCAAATTATTCTATTTGAAGGCTGGTTTGTTGGAGTTCAGCCTGTTGCATTAGATGCGATTAATGCCTATGGATTTGCTAAGGAGAGTGAACGGCAATTTGTCTTAAAAATGAATGCTAAGTTAGAGGATTATCTGCCACTTTGGCAAAAACTCAACAGTCTATGGCTTTTACTGCCCCAAGATTATCGGTATAGCTTGAAATGGCGGCAGGAAGCAGAACATAAACTCACAACAGGGATGAGTGACTCTGAAATTGCCAATTTTGTCTATTACTTTTGGCGATCGCTACCTCCCGAAATTTTTATTACACCCCTACGTTACTCTGTAGATTTAGTCATTGAAATCAACTCAGATCACCGTATTACGGCACTTATAAATCCATGATCTTTAGGTTAGATTTAGGTTTGACAGATCTGATTAATTACCTCTAAATTTGGAGCTTCAGTCTCAGAAGTCTGATCTAACCATAGCCAATACTCCCAATTGCCTGCGGCTCCTTGAATGGGCGAAGGAGTGATACCTTTATACTTCCAACCTAGATTTAAAGCGCTATCCATCACTTTAGCGATCGCATCGGCTCTAACTTTCGTATCTCTAACCACACCATTTTTACCAACTAAATCCCGTCCTGCTTCAAATTGGGGTTTAACCAGCAATAGTACTTCCCGTGGGACTGCCAATAAATGCCAAAGAGGTTCTAAAACCATAGTCAAAGAGATAAAAGATAAATCTAAAACTGCTAAATTAGGAATCATATCTTCGGGTTGATATAGTTCTTCGGGTTTGAGATAACGCAGATTTGTCCGTTCTCTTAAAACTACCCTAGGATCGATACGAATTCCCCATGCCAACTGCCCATAACCGACATCAATGCCGTATACTTTTTGAACGCCATTTTGCAGTAGATAATCCGTGAATCCCCCCGTTGAAATGCCACCATCAAAACAAATGCGATCGCTCAAATCAATATTGAAAACTGCTAATGCCCCTGCTAATTTTTCACCACCTCTAGACACGTATGGCGATCGCTGCTTAATTAAAATATTCGCACTTTCTTGAATTTCGGTACCTGGCTTATCAATTACGGTTTGATCTACCTGTACCCAACCTGCTCGAATGACCTTTTGAGACTGCTCTCGACTCGGCATTAGCCCTAAATCCACTAGCAAGACATCTAATCGCTTTTTCATGCTTATCTAATCTTTTATACTAAATCCCTTCTGCCTTCCAATGCCTTAGCTAGGGTAACTTCATCGGCATACTCCAAATCTCCACCCATGGGAATGCCAAAAGCAATGCGAGTGACTCTAGTGAAAGGTTTAATTAATCCGCCTACATAAAGAGTTGTAGTTTCTCCCTCCACCGTGGGGCTAATTGCCATAATTACTTCTGTAATTCCGCCTTGGCTAACACGGCGCACTAGGGATTGAATATTAAGCTGTTCAGGAGAAATGCCATCCATTGGTGAAATTACCCCCCCCAAGACATGATACTTGCCGCGATACTCACGGGTTTTTTCCAAGGCAATCAAGTCCCTAGAGTCGATAACTACACAGATTGTGGATTGATCTCGGCTAGGATTGCTGCAAATTTCACAAATTGGTTCTGCTGACAGGTGACCACAAACGGAACAATAACCCACCTGTTGCTTGGCAGCTAGTAAAGCATTTGCCAGTGCCTCGACTTCAATATTTGGGCGTTTAAGAATAAATAAAGCTAATCTTTGGGCAGTTTTAGCTCCAACTCCAGGTAAGCGTTGAAATTGTTCGATCAGGTTTGCAAGGGGACGAGTATACAAGGTTTTATCTTAGGTATTAAATTTAGACTTTGGCAAACTTTAGAAGTATCTCACTTTATTTTTTCAGAGGGTAGCAAAATTAGTGATTTAATTATAATTAATAAAAGTTAACAATTATAGATTCATACCTTAAAGTACCTAACCTAAATGGCAAACATTAAATTTATAAACGAGAACAAAGAAGCGATCGCCATGGATGGTGTAAATTTACGCATCAAAGCGATGGAAAATAAGGTAGACATCTATAAGTTTATGGGTAAATTAACAAATTGTGGTGGCTATGGTCAATGTGGTACCTGTGTTGTTGAAATTGTCGAGGGTATAGAAAACCTCTCACCACGAACTGATTTTGAAATTTCTAAGCTCAAACGCAAGCCTGATAATTATCGTCTAGCTTGTCAAGTTGTGGTGAATGGCAATATTTCAGTTAAAACTAAGCCTTAATTATTCACGAAATATGGCTATTGGTCGGATATTAGGTCAGTTCCTAATTTTGATGATTTTCCGAAGATATACCATAGATAATTCCCAATAGAATCCAACTGAGAATATTAACCCTAGGTTCATAGAAAACCACATCTAGAAAGCCTGATAGGAAGAATAAAGTGATCGCCACAATTACAGAAAATAAAATACTTTTAGTTGATTTAGGTAAATTCGCTTTTAATCCCTGCCCCATTATCCATCCTACGATCAAGATAAACCCCAGCAATAAGGGTATGCCTCCTGCTACGCCCAAAGTTAGATAAAAGTTATGCTCGTGGGGTAGGCCGTGCAGTTCAAAGCCCATGGATTTAGCGATTAGTTCAAAGCTTCGTAGTCCCCAACCTTGGATAGGTCTAGCCTTTATGAGTTCTGTAGCAAATTTCCAAGCATCAAGACGATGGAGTGTGGAAAGATAATCCCCTTGACTAGGATTAATAGCGCTTTCTAATCTATTAATTACACCTGTAGGAAAAAGAGCCCTTAGCCCTTCTCCCCCGATCCCCAAAGACTTTCCCCATGCCGCCCACAACATTAAACTTAAGCTTGTAAATATACTACCTACTACATACCAGTAGCGATGATAAATTGCTAAAGCGATAACTCCTATTCCTAAAAGGGCGATCGCATTTCGGGAACCACTAAAAAATATAGCCAATATTCCCAATCCTAAAGCTATCCATTTCAAGATTTGCTCACGTTTAGTTGATTTAGAACCCAAAGTTCCCAAAACAATTACTAAAATCATGGCTAAATAGATACCCAACTCGCTGTAATCACCAAATAAAGAACTAATCCGATAATCAGAACTCATACCTAATTTAATTTCATAGCCTCCAAGTAGACGAGGTAACTTCCAATTTGGTTGATTAATTAGAACCTGAAGTAAACCAAATGCACTAATAGGAATGGAACTGAATATTAGTAATCTGAGAATATGCTCAAATTGATTAGTGGTTTTTACTATGAACTGGGCGATCGCAAACAATAAAAAGAAGGGTAAAAAATTAAATAATCCTGTCCATGCCACGCTTGGATCAAAGGCGGTAAAAGTAGTAATTACTAACCATCCTGACACAGCTAACCATGCTCTATTTATGGATTTATCTAGCGATCGCCACCCTTTCCTCACAAAAAATAGCAGAATCAAAAATGCTCCCACCAAAGAAGTTAGAATACTCTGAAAGGGTAAAATTAGAGCGATCATTTGCAATAGCACCCAATATAGATTGTGGGGAGCTAAAATGAAAAATTTTAACAAGGAAAATATTTACTTAAAATCTAGTTATTAACCATAGCAAGTTGAGTTTGCGATCGCAATTTAATCCTAATTATGTTCATGACTTTCAATAAGATAAATATCGAGTAACCACTTATAATAATCATCCAATTAATAATCATCCAATATTAATTATCCCAAGTTTTATGAAGGCTATTCGAGTTCGAGAGCATGTCAATCCCCTCGGCAAAAAGTATCAAGACCCAACTCCACCTCCTAATTGGCAAGAAATTTATGCTGACTGGTCTCAGCCTCTCAATTTAGATATTGGTTGTGGTAAGGGAGAATATATTCTCAAGATGGCAGAGTTGCATCCTGAATGGAATTGGCTGGGTTTGGAAATTCGTGAACCTTTAGTCGAACGGGCGATCGTTATCCAAAATTCACTAGGACTGAAGAATCTGCACTATCTTTTTTGTAATGTCAATGTCTCTTTGATTCATCTGTTACCTCCAAATTCTGTGCATCAAGTCAGCATTCAGTTTCCCGATCCTTGGTTCAAACGTCGCCAACAAAAGCGTCGGACAGTGCAGCCTCAACTCGTAAAAGATTTGGCTCAGGTTCTGATTCCCAATGCTCAAGTTCTACTTCAATCCGATATTCAAATGGTAGCAAAGGAAATGCTTAAATATTTTGAAGCGGATGGTAGATATAAAAATCTAGCGGGTGTAGGACAATTTGCCGACTCAACTTGCTATCCCGAACACGTTCCCACTGATCGCGAAGAGTGGACAATTGAGACTGGTGGTTCTATTTATAGAGCGCATCTGGTATTCACTCGCCCTAAATCCATACAAAATTGCTAATTTTTACTTATCACAGAACTTGATCTGGATCGATCCCTTGCGATCGCAAAATTGCCTCCATTTTCTCTAGTTTCTGTTGAGCTTGCTCTTTTGCCTGACGTTCCCGATCTTTCTCTAACCGTTCCTGTTCCTCTGGTAATGGAATTATGTCTCCTGCGGCTATATACCAACGCAATTTACCTTGTGGATTAATACCTAAAAATAGCTCAAGCTGATCGCTCCATAGCAAACCTAGATCATTGGGAGCGATCGCCTGATATTTGCCATCAACTAGATGAAATCCCTTAAATTCCAAAGTTTCTGGATGAAACCAAAAATAATTTGGTACTCGCCAAACATCTTGGTATAGCTGCTTCTTCAGTCCTCGATCCACTTTTTCGGTCGAGTTTGATAGCAACTCAATGACAAGATTAGGATACTTCCCGCCTTCATCCCAAACCATCCAACTGCGGCGATCTTTCTTCTCAGTATCCAAGACTACAAAAATATCAGGTCCTCGAAAGTCTCTAGATTTAATTTGCTGCTGATTGTAATAAACGGTTAGGTTTCCTGAGATATAGAAATTTGGGCGATCGCTCCACCAGTATTCAAGTAGACGAATTAATAGTTCGATCTGACGGCGGTGAAGATCAGTTTCCAAGGGCGGTTCATCACTATACAAATTACTTGGGGGCATTGCGATTCCATCAACGATCTCTTCATTGATTTCTTCAGCTTCTTCTATAATTGAGGGTGGATTTACGTTTAGCAGAACCATAGTTCTAAAT
>JBBQHY010000149.1:0-6291 GCA_038324415.1 Pseudanabaenales cyanobacterium
CTGAATATTTTATTAAAGATATTGGTATGACTGCAGGTACTGCTCTCACTACTTCCAGCGAATCTGTGCGTCAAAGTATTCCCATTGGGCAGCCTCGCATTTATTACGGACAGAATACTGATACCTATGTCATGACTGGTACCAAGGTCAAAGAGCTAGATTATCCTAGCGATAATGACAATGTGTACAACATTTACGATGGTCGCGGGGGCGTTCGGCTCGATGGCTTTTGGCGGCGGATGTTGTTTGCTAAATATTTAAATGATTGGCGGATGGCGGTCACTCCTGAATTTTTACCTGAAACGAAATTGCTATTTCGGCGCAATATTATGCAAAGGATTAAGGCGATCGCTCCATTTTTGCGCTTCGACAGCGATCCTTACCTAGTGGCAGCTAATGCTAATTCCCAAGTAAAAGATCCCAGTAATATCTTTTGGATTGTTGATGCTTATACCACTAGCGATCGCTATCCCTATTCTGATGTCGGTAAAGAAGGAATTAACTACATTCGCAACTCCGTCAAAGTTGTAATTGATGCCTATCACGGCTCGGTGAATTTTTATATTGCCGATCCTAAAGATCCGATCGTTCGCACATGGTCACAAATATTTCCTGATTTATTCACACCCCTAGGGGCGATGCCTGAAACGTTGAGACAGCATTTACGCTATCCAGTTGATTTATTCTCAATCCAATCAGAACGATTGATGACCTATCACATGACCGATCCTCAAGTATTTTATAACCGAGAAGATCAATGGCAAATTCCTAATGAGGTCTATGGTGATAAGACCCGTTTAGTCGAACCCTACTATTTGATCACAGGCTTACCCGATGTTCCCTTTGAAGAATTCATTTTACTATTACCATTTACGCCTAAAGAACGAACAAATCTAGTGGCTTGGTTAGCGGCGCGATCAGATGGCGAGAACTACGGCAAGCTGTTACTCTATACTTTTCCCAAACAAACTCTTGTCTATGGCACTGAACAAATCGAAGCCCGCATCAATCAAGATCCAGTCATTTCTCAGCAAATTTCCCTCTGGAATCGCCAAGGTTCACGGGTTATTCAAGGTAATTTATTAATCATTCCCATCGAACAGTCTTTGCTCTACGTTGAACCTATCTATTTAGAATCGACCCAAAATAAATTACCCACCCTAGTTCGAGTTATTGTCGCCTATGAAAATCGCATTGTCATGGCACAAACTTTACCACAGGCACTATCCGCTGTATTTAAAGCAGAGCCAGAATTCACCTCGCCCATTATTCGCCCAGTTGCATCACCGTAGTAAATTCCTAGTCTAAATTAGTTCACGAAAGAGTAAATAAATTGCCAATTCAAATTTGAATTAGCGCATCAACATAGTTTCTAGGCTCCGATGCTTCGCTGAGTCGGCTTCCGTGAGTAAGTGCGAATCATTTTAATAAGGCGATCGCTTTTGGATGTATACCTATACCTAATCATGAAGATTACATTTAGGAATTGAACATTAAGTTCTGAAACGGGCGGGTATTTTTCCAACGATAGGTATTAAAGTCTCGTTGATCTACGGATAGTATGCGACCGTTATCGAGGTGTTCTGCCAAAATAACGAGTGATGCATCGGCTAAGTCCATTGGCAAGTCTGAGTATTGTCGCATGAGCGCACTAACTCTGGAGATATGTGCAGGTTGCAGGTCAAAAATTTAAGGAGTCCCACTCCCTAAACTATCTATAAATTTGACTTGAGCAGGATTTCCCAATTGCTTGAGTAATAAATAGCAGGTTTCAGTGACAACGCACCAAGTGGTAATTGATGGTTCTTTAACTTGTAGAAGCGATCGCTTTTCTTGTTGGTGATGTTTGTCTCGGTCATTTGCTATAGCTAGCCAAAATCCTGTATCAACTATGATCATATTTTAATTCTAAGTCTTGCTGTAACAGGGTTTTATAATTAGTTGATAGGTCGGAATTACCAGAGCCACAACCAATAAAGCCGTTTTGCATGAGTATTTCGTAAGGGCTTGGTTGAAGATTTTGATAGCAAAGGTCGATCGCTTCGGCAACGGGACGGTTTATTACTGATGCTGCGTCTTGGTTGGTCTGCTGTTGGATGTATTCTAGTTTACGGGCTTGTTCGGCTTCGAGATGAATAGTAATGTCCATAAGTTAACAGGTTTTGTCTAAAATCTAGTGTATATAACTCTGAAGCAAATAATCACAATATCAACCTTAAATAATATTAGGCTCAAAATTAGGTTATTAATCTGTGAATTTCTCGATTTCTTAAACTTAATTTGAAGAATATATATTAATCTAGCAATTATATGGTTACTGCTCCAGATATAGCTCATTAAAAGTAGGGGGAAAGTCCTTTGGGTATAGTCACCCTATGACCTTAATCACTACTGCTAAATCTCATGAGACTTGGGCTTATTGTATATGCCCTCACATTGGTTTGCATAATTTACTTCAACCATTAACTATTCTAAGGTAACTATGGCAAAAGACCCTTCTACTAATCCTCTAATCTGGGCAGTTCCTACTACATTGGTGGTTGGCTTAACAACTTTTTTGGTAACTGGTAGTTTGCCAAATTCTTCAATTTCTGCTCTGGCAGCAGGTAGTGCAGGTATAGCAAGTGTAGCGATCGCCACTCAACAACAAAATACTCGGGTCAAAGTTATTCAAGAGCAACTTAACAACCAAAATGCAGGATTGTACCTTGCCAAAGAAATTCCAGAGTTAAAGGCTAAAAGAGATTTTCTGGAGAAAGAGATTAAAAAAGGGGAAAGTACAAAGGGGCAGTATGAGGGTTTAGAGAAGAAAGTTGAATATATTAATAACCAAATTACAGAACTCAGCCAAACTAGAGACAGTTTAATTGAAAAGAGGGATGCCTTAGAGGGTAGAGTTTCAGCGATCGCCAAAGCAAACCCTAATCTTTCTGAATTGGAGCAGAGAGAAAAACGAATAGGTGAACTCGGTGTGCAAATTAAAAGCTTAGAGGGACAGGGGCAAGCTTTAGATGCTAAGGTTTCCCAGCTAAATCAACAACGGACACAATTAGTTGAAATAGAAGCAAAATATCTGCAAAAACGGGAAGAATTAAATTCCTTGGAGTCTCAGCTTGCTCAAGATCAATTTAAGTTTAAGGAATTAACCCAAAAAGCAGCCGAGTTAGAAATGCTGCGCTCTACCTACGATGCTTTATTTACCGAGAAGAATCAGGCTGAAGAGCGATTAAAGACTATTCAACCTGAGGTTAATCGGTTAGAAGCAGAAAAACAAAGAATTTTGCAGGAACTTCAAGAAGTTGATAAACGCTACCAACAATCAGAACGATTACGAGCCGAAATTATTGAATTAGAATCAAGTTTAAGGACTAAACGTGGAGAATTAAATTCTCTTAACCGTGAAGTCGAACAGTTAGAATCATTCCGCAATAATACAAAAGATGAAATTAGTCGTTTAGAGACAGATAAACTTAATCTTGAGCAGAAAATTAGAGGACTAAAAGGAGAGCTTGAGGCAATTGAAGGAAGTGCAAATGTTGCTTTAAAATCATTGCGGGAAAAAATACCTACTTTATATACAACTAGAGTTAACTATAAGAGTGAAAATGAATTTCTTTCGAGCCTCATCAGTAACTTAAAATCTCAAGGCTTGCAGTTTCCCGGTCGCATTGTTAAAGCATTTCATACTTCTTTAAAAGTTCAGGATATTTCCGCATTGGTGATCCTAGCAGGAATTAGCGGTACGGGTAAAAGTGAACTTCCTCAAAAGTATGCTGACCACATCGGGGCATCTCTGGTTATGCTTCCTGTACAACCACGGTGGGACTCTCCACAAGATTTGCAAGGATTCTACAACTATGTAGAGAAAAAATACAAGCCTACGCCTTTGATGCACTGGTTATATCAGTATCAACACGATAAAGATATGAAAGGGCGGATCGTAATGGTATTACTGGATGAGATGAACCTAGCACGGGTTGAATATTATTTCAGCGATTTCCTATCTAAATTGGAGTCAAGGCGCAATGGTAATACATTTCTACAAATAGATGTAGGGAGTTTACCACTACCAGAAAGCGATCGCCAAGTGAGAATCCCACAAGAGTTCTTGTTTATTGGCACCATGAACGAAGATGAAACCACGCAATCCCTCTCTGATAAGGTTTTAGACAGAGCTAACGTCTTAACTTTTGGTAAACCTCAATCATTGGAATTGAGAGGAAAGCGGCAAGCTGAATCCCCTAAATCTACTAATTATCTGGGATGGGATGATTTTTCAGCTTGGATGCGCGACCCCGATCCGAACTCATCCACAGTTCAAGAAGTGAAAGGCTATGTGGATCGGGCAAACGTGATTATGGAAAAATTGGGACATCCTTTTGCTCATCGGGTATATCAAGCGATCGCTAAATATGTAGTCAATTATCCAGAGGCTGAGAATAATCCTGAAGTCAGACGACAGGCGATCGCCGATCAATTTGGGCAGAAACTATTACCAAAGCTTAGAGGAGTAATGGTGGATGAGAAACGCATGGAGCTGGATGAAATGGAAAATCTAGTTAAAGAATTAGGAGATGTTCCTCTTGAAAAAGCATTTACTAAAGCTAAAGAAGGAAAATATGGAGGGTTCCATTGGCAAGGCTTAGTTTATGAAGATAAAAAAGAAGATCAAAAATAATGCGAATTTATCCTAATCTTTTTGCTTATCTAAATGGAGAGCCTTCTGTAAATTCAGATACCATTTTATCAGGGAGCGATCGCCCAGTTATTGTCCTCGCTCTTCAAGAACGGATCATTTCTAGTACGAATAAATCTTTAGTCCTTATTACCGAAGGAGTCTATGAGTTAGCAATTCCTCACATTCAGTTATTAGATTGGGACAAGTATGGAGAGCTAAAAAGTGAAATCTTTTTGTCAACTGAATATGAAACCACTCAATTAGAAATTACTGATCGTGTTTTAGATTCTGAACTTGCTCCGGAAGAAAAGCAAGATGAACTAAAACTAGCATTAGGAAGTAAATTTGATCGTAAAACGGGAGATGTAATCGGTTATTTTATTAGCATATTTAACAAAATTACAGAGAATACCCGTTCACGACAAGTAAATGCTCCGATAGTAACTATCTTTGAGAAACTGGAAAGCCTTAGTAAACAAGATGCGCGTCTGCCGCTCGTAATATTTTTAGAGAAAAAATATCAGTTAAAACGAAAACTGGAATTAATTGCGCCAAAACTCAGAAGCCAACTCCGCCGTCAAGCCGAGCTAATGCCAATTGGACGTATCCAAGAGATGGATTCCTATTGTTTGCGAGATTATACCCGTCGTCCAGGCAAAGATGCGATTGAAAAAGCAGGGGCGAGACAGATGTTGATGGGAATTCAGCGTTATCAAGATTTCAATACTCCTGAAAATCGCTTTTTAGTGGGATTTATGGATTTACTCCATCTTGATTGCCTAACCTATAAACATTATTCTGAAGCAATGAAGTTTGGGCTTTCTATCGATCGCTTTCGTCAAGAGCCAGATGTTCAGTCAATTCAAAAGCAGCGAAATTTATTAGATAAGCCGAACTACGTTTTACAACAAAATCCGATATACCGCAGTTTTTATGAAGCCTGTCTAGAATTTGCCAAACGACGGAATGAAAAAGATAATATTTGGGGCGATCGCCATCATTTAGCAATTGATGCAGTAGGTATATTAATCATTAGCGCAATTATGCAATTTCAAGGAGTATTTGTATCGCCTACTGCAAAGATAGAAACTTTAGCCATTGCTAAATATGGTGAATATATAGAAAATAAAGTTATAGAGCCAATTACCTGTTTCACCCAGAGCCACGTTTATAAATTCTCTCTCTCAAAAAGCTCACATAAAAGTTCTGATATAAAGTGTGATTGGCTATTAGGTATTGATGTTCAAGATTTACAAAGTCTAGAATTTTATCATTACGCACTGCCAATTTGGATGTTTTGGTCTTGCCCTTCGCCTTCATGTTTAGCATCAGCCCAAATGTATATTAATGAGCTTAAAAATATTGATTATGGAGTTTTAATATATGTTCAAAATGTAAGGATTCAGGTAAGAATGGGAATGAGGGAAAGAGGAGAAGGATCAATTAAAGCTTGGCAGAAAAAGTCCAACACGGAGCGTCCTTGTGCTTTACAAGTTTGAATCACCGTCAATAAAGCGGCGGTATTATCTAAGCCAGCCATCGAACGGGAGCCGCCACAAACTTTGCGTTTGGTAACGGCTAACCTGAGATTGCGTTCGGCACGATTGTTATCT
>JBBQHY010000150.1:0-6248 GCA_038324415.1 Pseudanabaenales cyanobacterium
GACTGGGAAGGGAGTAAGAATTCCTCTTAACGATTTACTAACGGTCATGGCCATTTTGGCTGAAGATGTAATGTACTTCTCGCTATCTATAAACTTTGAGTTGGGTCTAAAAGTACCTCTAAACCAAGCTGTATCAGAATATGATTAGTTCTGAAAGAGGTCTATGGAGATTTTTCTAGCAAAAGTCTATTATGTGACAATCCATCTATTAAAAATCTACCGTATATTTAGATTAAAAACTAGGGGATGAAAGAAGAATGAGCTATAGAATGAACCGCTTAGCATACGCAGATACCTATGGAATTACCGTTGGCGATCGCCTGCGATTAGCAGATACAGAATTAATAATTGAAGTCGAAAAAGACTACACCACCTACGGCGAAGAGGTGAAGTTTGGCGGTGGCAAAGTGATCAGAGATGGCATGGGACAATCCCCAATTACAAATGCCGATGGGGCTGTGGATGTTGTGATCACAAATGCGCTGATTTTGGACTGGTGGGGCATTGTCAAAGCTGACATTGGCATTAAAGACGGCAAGATTTTTAAGATTGGAAAAGCAGGAAATCCTAATATTCAGGACAATATAGATATTATTATCGGTGCAGGAACTGAAGCGATCGCTGGCGAAGGCATGATTCTCACCGCAGGGGCAATAGATGCCCACATTCACTTTATCTGTCCTCAACAAATTGAAGTTGCGATCGCCTCAGGCATTACCACGATGATTGGCGGCGGGACAGGACCTGCGGCGGGGACAACCGCAACCACCTGTACTCCAGGGGTATGGAATATGTATAGGATGCTGCAAGCGGCAGATTGTTTTCCGATGAATTTAGGATTTTTGGGTAAGGGCAATTGTAGCCAGCCCGAGGCATTAGTAGAACAAGTAGAAGCAGGAGCGATCGGCTTAAAGCTCCATGAAGACTGGGGAACTACACCTTCGACCATAGATACTTGCCTGACCGTAGCTGATGAATATGACATCCAAGTGGCGATTCACAGTGATACCTTAAATGAATCAGGGTTTGTGGAAGATACGATCGCTGCATTTAAAAATCGAGTTATCCACAGCTATCACACCGAAGGGGCGGGCGGAGGTCATGCTCCTGACATCATTAAAATCTGTGGTGAAGCAAATGTGCTGCCTTCTTCTACCAATCCCACCCGTCCCTACACCGTTAATACCCTCGAAGAACACCTAGATATGTTGATGGTTTGTCATCACCTCGATCCTAGTATTCCTGAAGATGTCGCTTTTGCCGAATCACGCATTAGACGGGAAACCATCGCTGCGGAAGATATTCTCCACGATCTAGGTGCTTTTAGTATTATTTCCTCAGACTCACAGGCAATGGGGCGAGTGGGAGAAGTAATTATGAGAACTTGGCAAACTGCCCATAAGATGAAAACCCAACGAGGCGCATTACCCCAAGACTCTAACCGAAATGATAACTTTAGGGCGAAAAGATATATCGCTAAATACACTATTAACCCAGCTATTACCCACGGTATTTCCAATTATGTCGGATCGATTGAAGTGGGCAAGTTAGCAGATTTATGTCTATGGCGACCTGCTTTTTTTGGTGTAAAACCCGAAGTCGTAATTAAAGGTGGACTGATTGCATGGGCACAAATGGGAGATGCCAATGCTAGTATCCCCACACCTCAGCCCGTAAAGATGCGTCCCATGTTTGGCAGCTTTGGCGGTGCCATGACCTCAACTTCTTTAACTTTTATGTCCAAAATTGGCATAGAACGAGGGATTCCTAGTCTTCTAGACCTGAAAAAATCCGTGGTTCCCGTCAGTGGGATTCGGCAATTGAGTAAACGGGATATGAGACTCAATGATACTTTGCCGCTTATGGAAGTAAATTCCGAAACCTACGAAGTCAGAGCTGATGGCGAGCTTCTAACCTGTGAACCCGCTACCAGCCTCCCAATGGCACAGAGATATTTCTTATTCTAGACCTTAAGTTGATAACCATACGTAAACTGTAGGTAGGCTGTGGTCAAAATTTCTAGAAAAAAATGTTAATATCAGCTCTGCCCGTAGTTTTTAGCCAATTTTGAGCTTCTATGTAATTGTTTGGGGCAATGCGAATTGCTCTCATCCAATATTCTGCCGCTTGAGAAAATAATTCATCTTTTTGATCTTCACTTTCCGACTTTTCGGCTTTGTAGTGACAAATCACGGCAATATTATTCAATGCCTGAGGCAGACGAGGATTGATATCGATCGCTTGATGGTAAAGGTCTAAAGCTCGATCGTGATCGCCATTACTGGCATAGATTAAACCTATGTTATAGAGAATGTAGCTGCGATCGTAGGGATTTTCTTCCAGCTTTAATGCCTCTTCATAGTTTTCTAATGCCTCTGCATATTCACCATCGCCTTGAGCGGACATACCATCACGGTAATAGGCAAAGGCTTCTTTTTCCTTTTGGCTGGCAGGAAAAAACTTGAGGATGGTGTCAGCAATAACCGTGAAGGTTTGGTCTACAAAATTATCGTTGCGTTGGGATCTAGACATTACTTTAAATTTTTACTTTAATATTTACTTTTAATTGATGAAGGCAGCATATTTTACATATTGCCATCTATTTCTAGGAGTTGTGCTTATAACTAGTAATTAATTCGCAATTGTTTACTTTATTCATGATTCTTTAGAGCATTTGCGGCTAAAATTCCCAAGGGATTCATCACACCAAGCTAACCAATCGGCTTTGGAGCGAATTCTACTGCCCATACCAATTTGACAATAGATTATACCTGTGGACGGCAGTAGTTCTTGGTCGAACATTTGTCTCTAGGTCTCTAACTCAGCTTTTAGGCGATCGCAATTTTCTTGGTGAATTTGGCGACGGCTTTCAATTTCTCTAATAATTATATTTCTAGGTACTAGATGGCAGCTTGGGAACTAAGAGATAAAACCGACAATATGATATGACCGAGGGAAATGGGCTTTTAATTACTCCTTTCCTACTATAAGAATATAGTTAATTGAAATGGGGTTAAGGGGTGAAACCCCTTAATGAGGGCGCAGCCCCCCACACCCCCTAACACTAGTAATCATTAACTGGGAAGGAAGTAACTAATATTTAACATATAAGAACCCGTAATGCAACTCGTTTACCAATTGTGAT
This sequence comes from Pseudanabaenales cyanobacterium, assembly GCA_038324415.1. GTDB lineage: Bacteria > Cyanobacteriota > Cyanobacteriia > Pseudanabaenales > Pseudanabaenaceae > PCC-7502. The sequence goes on from JBBQHY010000150.1 coordinate 3,146, forward strand.
GACAGGCGATCTGGCTTTACTGGTACTCACTCTTACGATTATTATGTGTGTAATCTCAGGCATAATCTCAATGCAAAGACTCCAAGCCGCAGTATCTGCAGATATATTCAAAAACTTAATTAAATAGGAGCAAATATGATTGATATTAAACAGTTTCAAGTTACAGGTCTAATCACAATTTTAAGCTTAGTTCTCTTTTATATTCTGACAATTAATGTCGGCATTGCTCGGGCAAAATATAAAGTTCCAGTACCTCAAATTACAGGAGATGAAAACTTTGAAAGAGTATTTAGAGTGCAACAAAATACCTTAGAACAGTTAATTATGTTTATTCCAGCTTTGTGGATATTTTCAATATTTGTGAATGCGATCGCCGCAAATATTTTAGGAGGCATCTGGATTATTGGTAGAATTCTATACGCTTGGGGTTATTACATTGAGGCAAGTAAAAGATTTTTAGGCTTTGCAATTAGCTCCACAATTGCCTTGGTTTTATTGCTAGGCAGTTTAATTGGTATTGGCAAATCGTTATTTAATTTGTAGTGAATATTAGATATAAACTTTAAATTGTGAACAAAATTACATTCGATCTGCCTATATATACCTTTCAAATAGATTTCAACAATCATGTTACTCCCTTCCCAGTCAAAGATTAGTCTTTTGGGGGTGTGGGGGCTTTGCCCCTTAACCCCATTTAAACTGTGTATATTTCTATAGTGGGAAGGGAGTAGTAATATTGTTTATAGTCAGTGGATGGAGATTGGTAGAACTAAACTTTTAGAAGCGATCGCCATGCCAGTTCATAAAATTACTGAAGAGGGATTTGTTCCAGTTTTAATTAGCACAGAGATTCATTTTAAAACTCCTTTACTATTAGGAGATGTAGTTTATGTAAATTTATGGCTGTCGGAACTATGTCATGCCTCAGCAATTATGTCATTTGAGTTTTCTAAAAGTGATGGAACTACTAATAACCGAACAATAGCGGCGATCGCTAAACAGAAAGGTGTCTTTGTAGATCGTGAAACCATGAAACCCTATCGCTTAAAACCCCACCAAAGAGAAAAGTTTGCCAAGTTTTTAAATATAGACGATATAGGGAGAAATAAATTATGACTACTCCCTTCCCACCATAGAAATATACACAGTTTAAATGGGGATAAGGGGCAAAGCCCCTTCGTGGGGGCTACGCCCCCACACACCCAAAAGACTAATCTTTGACTGGGAAAGAAGTAGATCAAAATCGTAAACACATCCAACAATTTTCTAAGAAAGCGGTAAAGGAATGGATCATGCGAGAGTATGACATAGAAGATGAGAACATAATATTGATATCAGTGGAATTTCAAATTTCCCTTGAAGATGTATATAGCAAAGTAAAACTAGAAACTGAGTAGGCTATTTGTGCTGCTAAACTAAATTTGTTGAGGAGTAACAGAATCATAATTTTATGCGAATTTCCATAATCAGCCTTGGTCTTGGCTTAATTTTGACCCCAACTGCTCAAGCGCAACTATTTTTTAATAATGATCTCCCTACTCCTGCGCCCCTGATCCTACCTACGACTCCAAGTCAGGTTAAAATCGAGCGTACCCAACCTATTACCCTAGAAGAGGCACTGGCGATCGCTAACCGCAGCAACAGAGATATTATCCAAGCTAAAATTAGCGCTGATCGAAATAGGGCTGTACTTAAAGAAGCCGAAGCCGCCCGCTTGCCAACCGTCACTGCGTCTGGTGGCTATACATTTAATGACTCTGCCCAAGCTCGTTTATCAAATATATCCTCTGGTTTTAGTTCTTCCAACGGTTTCGGAGACAATAGTACAATCTCCCAGCCTGTCACAGGGACAGTTGGAGTTAACTACAACATCTTCACTTCAGGGCAAGTCGAGGCAAACGTCAGGGCTGCTGAAAACCAATTACGAATTGCCGAGCTCGAACTAAATCGAGTTTCCCAAGTCGTGAAAATCGCCGTAGTTACCGCCTATTACAACCTTCAAAATACTGATGAAAACGTTAGAATCCAAGAAAAATCGGTAGAAAATTCCCAACGTAGTCTTAAAGATACACAGGCACTAGAGCGGGCTGGGGTTGGCACAAAGTTTGATGTCCTTCAATCCCAAGTTCAGCTAGCTAATTCTCAACAGTCACTCCTTACTGCCGTAGCTAGTCAACTTATTGCTCGCCGCGAATTGGCACGTCAATTAGAATATCCCAGAAATCTCGATCTATCTGCTGCCGATAAAATTATTCCTGCGCCTGATTGGAAGCTCAGTCTAGAAGATACTATTATTTTGGCATTAAGAAATCGCTCAGAGCTAGATACTCAAAAGTTGCAAAGGGAAGTTGCTCTAGATCGTGCCCGTGCTAGTATTGCTAGGCTTGGACCTCAGGTAAGCTTGTTCGCTAACCTCGACACTGCTGATAACTTTAGCCAAGTCGGTGGATTTGCCCTAGGGTATAGAATTGGTGCCAACGTTAGTATCAGTCTTTTTGATGGTGGCGTTGCCAGTGCTCAAGTCGATCAATCTAAAGCCGATCAGGCTTTGGCTGAAAGTCGGTTTCAACAGTCAGCAAGTCAAGTCCGCTTTGATGTAGAGCAGCCCTTTATTAATTTACAGTCTCGACGCAAACAAATTGATACTGCAACTAAAGCGGTTGAGCAATCGACAGAAGCTTTACGTTTAGCTAGGCTCCGCCTGAGTGCTGGTGTGGGAACTCAATTAGAAGTGATTAGAGCTGAAGATGATCTTACTCGTGCGGACGTAAACCGACTACAGGCGATTATTGGCTTTAACCAATCTCTATCTGATTTGCAACGGGCGATTAATGGACTTTAGATTTGTACTAAAGCTAAATGATTGATTTGGGGGATAAATACCCCCTATTTTTATGCTCTTATAGCACTTTGGTTTCACGTCCGCTAAAAAAAGAGAATCGCAGGGCGAAGCTCCGTATTGGTTTTTAATCTCGTTGGGTAAATTCCCCGCCCCTTGGGGCGGCTTTGAATTAGTATTTGAGAATGAGCGAGTATGTCCATAAAAAACATAATGTCACAGTCTTGATATATCATCTCGTATTTCCAGCAAAGTATCGAAAAG
>JBBQHY010000151.1:0-6125 GCA_038324415.1 Pseudanabaenales cyanobacterium
AGCAGTTTTGATCAGTCCTGTTACACCAGCAGCAGCAACTAAGTGTCCAACATTACTCTTAATCGAACCTATGGCGCAGAACTGTTTAGCATCAGTATGACTACGGAAAGCCTGAGTCAAGGCTTCAATTTCAATTGGATCACCTAATGGAGTTGCGGTTCCGTGAGTTTCGATATAAGTGATAGTCTCAGGATGAATGTCAGCATCAGTATGCGCCATTGCGATCGCACCCACTTGTCCGTTGACGCTTGGCGCGGTGAAGCTCACCTTATCCATACCATCATTGTTCATACCTACGCCTCGAATCACGGCGTAAATGCGATCGCCATCATCTAATGCTGCTTCCAATCGCTTGAGTACGACAATACCCGCACCACTATTAAACATTGTGCCTTGAGCATTCACATCAAAAGGGCGACAGCGACCATCAGGAGAAAGCATACCGCCCTCTTGATAGAGATAGCCTCGATTTTGGGGTGTAGTAATGGAAATACCACCAGCTAGGGCAATATCACATTGATTGCTCATTAATCCCTGAAATGCTTGGATTACCGCAACTAGAGACGTTGAGCAAGCAGTATTGATGCTAAGACTAGGGCCAGTTAGCCCCAACTTGTAGGAGGCGCGAGTAGTTACAAAGTCTTTCTCATTCGCTAGCATCGTCTGAAACTCACCTAGTCGATTGATGATTTCAGGGCGACCGCAGATGTGATTCTCAAAGTATGTGTTTTGACCAGAGCCAGCATATAACCCGATCGCGCCATCGTAGGATTCAGGCATATAGCCCGCATTTTCTAAGGCTGTATAGGCTAATTCTAGGAATACTCTTGCCTGCGGATCCATGACCTCAGCTTCTCTGGGACTAATCCCAAAGAACCCTGCGTCAAAGGTTTCGGCTCCTTCAACAATGCCCCTGACACGGACATAATTGGGGTCAGTACGCAACTCAAGATTAACACTAGGATCAATTTCATCGTCAGTGAAGATCGTGCAAGACTCCATACCATTGCAGAGATTTTCCCAGAGGGCTTCAACACTATCAGCTCCAGGAAAACGTCCGACCATACCAATAATGGCGATTCCATCCAGAGCTTTCAAATCTGATGATGTATTCTTTGGTAATTTGCTTAGTGATTTGTTAGTAAAGCGATCGCGTTGGTTAGTCTTTTGGACAGGCAATTCTAATTGGTTGCGGTCTTCTCGCTCCAGATATTGCGCGAATGTTCGGATAGTCGGATATTGGTAAAGCTTGACAGCCCTAAATTCAGAACCTAGCTGTTTCTGAACTCTAGTAACCATCTGTAAGCCCAACAGCGACGTGCCACCAACGTCAAAAAAGTTGTCTTCAATCCCAACTTGCTCCAATCCCAAAACATTACACCAGATTTCTGCAAGTATCCTTTCTTTGGGAGTATTCGGCGCAATAAAGTTTGCGCCAGCACCTAAAGCTACAGGTGCTGGTAAAGCACGACGATCAGCCTTGCCATTGGGCGTTAGAGGGATTTTATCTAAGACGACGATCACAGCAGGAATCATGTAGTCAGCCAATCGATCTTGTAAGTGAGCCTTGAGCAGATTGATATTGGGTGACCGATCTGATTTCGGCGTTACATATGCAACTAGTCTCTTACTATCTAAAATATCCTCACGCATAATTACCACCGCATCTCGAACGGTTTCATGCTCACTCAAAGCTGACTCAATTTCTCCTAGTTCAATGCGGAAGCCGCGAATTTTGACCTGATTGTCTAGTCGATCTACAAACTCAATCGTCCCATCTGGCAGCCATCGCACCCGATCGCCTGTTTTATAAAGCCGCTTTGTGAAATCAGAACTGAACGGATTAGGAATAAATTTCTCAGCAGTCAGATCGGGACGATTAATGTACTCACGAGCCAGTCCATCACCGCCCACATAAAGTTCTCCTAATATGCCAATAGGAACTGGTTGACAGCGAGTGTCTAGAATATAAACCTGAGTATTGGCGATCGGTCTACCAATTGGAATCGAGGTAACACGATCTGCTAAAGGACAGGGAATACGATAACAGCAGGTAAAAGTAGTATTTTCAGTTGGACCATATCCATTGATGAACTGTGTCTCAGGTAGATGCTTCTGGGCAAGACGAATGAAGTTATGGGAGAGCGCTTCGCCACCTGTGAGTATTTCTTTCACTCCCACGAGAGCCTCAGGAGCTTCAGCAATGATCATATTGAACAGTGCTGCGGTAAGCCACATGGTTGTAATATTGTGATTTTGAATGACTGTTCTCAAGTCTTTAGGATCGGGAATCCCATCGCCTGGGAATAAAACACAACATCCCCCATGCAGCAATGCTCCCCAAACCTCTAAAGTAGCGGCATCAAAGGAAATCGGAGCCAATTGCAGCAAAGCTTGATTGCCATCAAGATCTGAAAAGTTAGTGCCCAACACCAGCCGAGCAACAGCTCGGTGAGGAATGGCAACTCCTTTGGGGCGACCTGTTGATCCTGATGTGTAGTTAATATATGCCAAGCTTTCAGCATTGACTGTAGTTGCCAATGGAATACTAGGTAGCATTCCTTCGCCCCAGTTGGCATCTAGGCAAATAATATGTGACTGACTGGGTGGTATGCGATCGCGTAAATGAGATTGGGTTAATAGTACTGGAGCTTGAGTATCCTCCAGCATAAAAGCGAGTCGCTCTTGCGGATATGCTGGATCGAGGGGAACATAGACTCCTCCAGCTTTGAGAATCCCTAAAATAGCGACGATTATTTCGATTGACCTTTGTAGGCATAGCGCCACAAAAGTTTCGGCATTTACACCAAGTTCTTGTAGTCTGCAAGCAAGTATATTAGCGCGATCATTAAGTTCGCTATAAGTCAAACTTATACTAGCTTTTGCTTCTAGAGAAGGCAGAATGACCGCGATCGCATCAGGGGTTTTAGTTACCTGCTCTTCAAAGATTTGGTGAATTGTTTTGTCTGCGGGATAGTCAACTTTTGTATCATTCCACTCAACCAAAAGCTGATGCCGTTCATCAGGCGTTAGTATTGGCAAACTTGTAATGGACTGATGGGGATTGGTAACTATTCCCTGTAGTAAAGTTTGCACATGCCCTAACAGTCGAGCGATCGTCGATTTACTAAAACGATTGCAATCATATCTAACGTGAATTGTAAATTCTGGTTCTATCTTTGTTGAAACTATTAAGGGATAACTTAAAGCGCAATCATCGCCAAGCACTAGCAATGTCTCAAATAGATGTGGTTCTGGTGGAATATCAATCCACTCTTGAATTTGGGTTAATGATACTTGACTATGTATTTGTATATTTCCCCACTGCTCTTGAATCTGTTTTAGCCAAGGTAAAACCAATGTATCAGAAACAACTTGAATCCTTAAAGGTACGATGTGATCAATTATTGTTATCTTTGCTTTAGCATCAGTTAAGCCAGACTGAAACCCAAAAATGATGTCCTCATCACCACTGTAACGGTTGAGAAGTAATGACCAAACTCCCTGAAATATAGTAGAAATCTCTAGATTATGCTGCTTGCTAAATTCATGGAATATAAAAGCAAATGATTTGTCTAGTAAAACAAAATCTGTTTGATATCTAATTACAGAATCTTTACTTTCCAATCGTAAAGTTTCATTACCTAAAAATGAAGTTCTGTTGAAGTCTTTCAGGAATTCTTTCCAAAAGATTTCATGACTAATAGAGGGTGACTTAGTCATAAATTCAGTATTTACAACATCTAGGTCAGAGTCAATTTTCATCAGAAGTCACAATAAATATTAAAAATTTATTAAAAATTTATGTAAGGCTAATAGCATTCTAAAGACGGATTACTCTAAAGCAATCTTAATATAGCTTTTAAGAAGCTTTAGTCAGCTTGTCAAGCAGTCTATATATAGTGACTTATAGTAAGTTCTCATATTATTTGAGATTGCTATAGTTTCTAAACTCCATTTGGATAAAAAATTTAAATTTAGAATTTTTTATCAAGTTTGTATGTTTTTTACTAATAAGATATTACCAAGAAAAAAGGATAAATTACATTATAAAGTTATACAAACGTTATACAAACGTTATACATTTCAATCTTTTTTGGTTGGTTTTACTGAAGAAGTGTTTGTTAGCTTGAGTCTTAGCCCTAATCTGAGTGAAAACAGCTAAACGTAATTTAGAGTAGAAAATTTATAGTTTTGGATCATCCTTATGAATCCTTATTGTTAAAAATTCGTATTTGTGTAGTCTTGGCTAAAATTTTCATAGTAGTTGATGCTTAATAAAATCACATAGCTGATGTTACTTATTTACTCTTCACAAACAAATATTGACTATGGCAAAGAAAAATATTTACTTATGTGAATGCAGTATGTAGATGATAGGCTTAGAAATCTGAAAAACTATAGCAATCCTAAATGAGTTGTGGAAGTATAAGGCTTATAACAAGGGGCTTAAGCCCCTTGTTTCTCCACAAATGATTTGGGATTGCTATATATCTACATTCTTATAGATATTTTTTAGAGAAAACTTTTACTTTAGCTCTTTAATAAATTTAGTTGCAGATTCATAAATTGCTTGCTTTTCACTTTCAGGTTTCTTATTATAAAAATTAACCATTAATGAAACTCGTCCATTTTCAGTAAAACTCTCACGATGTTGATCAACAAAATTCCAATATAGATAGTTAAACGGACAAGCAGTTTCACCTGTTTTTTGGTTCACATCATATTTACATTGAGAGCAGCAATTACTCATCTTATTGATATAGTTTCCGCCCGAGACATAGGGCTTTGATGCTAATATTCCGCCATCGGCAAAGGTGGACATTCCTAAAACGTTAGGAAGTTCGACCCATTCATAGGCATCAACATAGGCAAACCAAAACCATCGGTTTAGCTGACGCGGATCAGTATTGGTAAGATTGCCAAAATTGCTTAAGACCATCAAACGCTGAATGTGATGTGAGTAGCCATAATTTAAAACGTGGCTCGTGGCATCTTTGAGGCAGAGTAAGTCGGTATTTGCATCCCAATAAAGTTGGGGTAAATCATTGCTAAATTTGAAATAATTATTTTCTCGGGCTGCTGGTATTTTTGCCTCGTAATACACTCGAATATATTCTCGCCAGCCCAAAATCTGACGTACAAATCCTTCTACGGAATTTAGGGGTGCTAGATTTTGTTCATAGGCAGCGATCGCCATTTCGCAAAGTTCCTTTGGAAGTAACAAGCCATTGTTAAGATAGATAGATAATACTGAATGAAATAAAAATGGTTCACCAACTTTGATAGCATCTTCGTAAGCTCCAAAGTTAGCTAATCGGGTTTCGATGAATAGTTTAGCTAATTCTAAGGCGCGATCGCGAGTTACTGCATAATTAAATTCATTTAATTTACCAAAAGTATTAGGTAGATAATTTTGAATTAACTCAATTACCTCTTGAGTAATGCAATCGGGTTCAATTTTAGGAATAGATGGGATTGCGATCTTTTTGGATAGTGCTTTTCGATTTTCTTTGTCGTAGTTCCAATTACCGCCGATAGGTTTGCCATCTTTCATTAGATAGCCAGTTTGTTTTCTCAATTCCCGATAGAAAGTTTCTAAGCGATAACCTTTTTTGATTTTGGATTTGAATTTTTCTGAGTCAGCAATAAAAAACTGATTAGGAATATTTTTAACGCGATCGCTAAATTTTTTAGCCATATCTGACATCTGCAATCGCGTATCCCACTCAGACGGCTGCATATAAGTTAGTTGAATATTGAGATACTGCCCCAAAAATTCTATTAGACCATCAGCGTGCAATCCTTCTGTAAATAGATTGAGAACAGGAAAACCTTGCTGATGACAGGCGATCGCAAAGTGACGTTGGGAACTGAGAATATAAACTAGTTTTTGCTTATGGTGGGGTATAAATGTCGCGTAAGCAAGCGACTCGACAAAGATTAATAAGGGCTTTTGGGCAAGTAGATCGGCGGGAAAAACTGATAGATTTAGTTGATCGTGAAGAATAAATAAAGCGCGATCGCTGTTTCTTAAAAGACTCTCTAAACGTGGTGTGATCGGATAATTCTCAATTTGCGAAAGAAATTCACGGGCAGTTTCTAACATATGCTATCAGGTTAGG
>JBBQHY010000152.1:0-6089 GCA_038324415.1 Pseudanabaenales cyanobacterium
AGTAAAGATAATACATCCCAACCCGACAGTATGGGTAAATTGGGATTTAAGAATATAAGACTAGGCTGTAACTTTCGGGCTTTTTCCAGTGCCTCTGTCCCCGAACGGGCAACTACGACTTGATAGCCCAAGCCCATTAATACCGAAATTAGGTGGTCTATATCTTCAGGAATATTTTCAACCACTAATACTAGTTGACTAGAAAATTGACTTGGAGAAACTCGAATTTGTTCAGGAAGTCCTAAAAAGCTAGGGGGAGATGGTGGCAACAAAATCGTAAACTCACTACCTTTTCCCACCTGAGAAACAAAGGTAACATCCCCACCGTGGAGTCTTGCCAAATGCCGAGTTAGAACCAGACCTAATCCCACGCCATCATATTTACGGGTCAGAATGTTCTCTAGCTGTTGAAATTTCTGAAAAATTAGATGTTGTTTGTCTTGGGGAATACCTATGCCGCGATCGCTAACACTAATGGCAATCCAACCTTCCCACATTTGGACTGATAACTTGATTTGGGGTGGGATTTCTGTAAATTTTATCGCATTGGTTAGCAGGTTAATTAACATTTGTTGCACCCGTATACTATCAGCAACAACGCTTTCAACCCGTGGATCAATATCTAAGCAAATATGCAATGATGCAGTTTTCGTTAAACTTTGATCTTGGTGTAAAAGTTTTTGAGTTTTAAGAATGCTCTGTTGACAAATCTCATTAATTGACATAACTTCAGGATATAGCTCTAGTTGCCCTGTTTCAGCCTTTGCTAAGTCCATAACGTTATCAATCATAAAAGTCAAATGCTTGCCATTCTGATAAATCATATTGATATAGCGTTTTTGGCGATCGTTTAAGCCCCCAATACTTTCTTTGCCTAAAAGACTTGCCATCCCAATCACGCTTGTCAAGGGAGTTTTAAGCTCGTGGCTGATACATGCAATAAATTCATCTTTGATCCGATTTAGCCGCACAAGATCAGCATTTTGATCCGACAGTTCCTGTGCCAAATCCTTCTGAGCAGATATATCCTGGGCGATCGCCATCCTAAAACCTAATAAGTCGCCAGTTAAGGCAGATTGATTAATTTGCCAAGTGCGATATTTGGACTTTACTAAGCGATCGCCATGCCAACTATCTATATATCCTGTAAATTCTTGCTGCCAGAGTTTGTTTCCCCCCATTACTTCATAGTTGAGGTCACAGATCAACACAGGAAAAGGCAATTGCTCAATCAAATTAATAAACTGCCGTAGAGATTGATTATTTAGTGCCTTGGCTACACTACGAATTAAAGGTAAAACTTCGATCACACCTAGATATTGATTGCGGCGATCGACCACCGCCCAGATACTAGCAGAATAATCATATTGGCAGAGGCGATCTAAAAATTCTTTGACCGTAGTTTGAGCGGCGATCGCAGGTAATGGCTGCAAATTTAGTTCGGTTAAAGATAAATCATACTCAGAAGCACTTTCAGGCGTAAATAAGCCTTGAGGATGTCCGTATTGATTCAAAATTACAATGTAAGGATGAGTTTTCAGTAGTTCTGAAGCTGCATAGCCATTTAATTCCAAGCCACGGGTGATAATTTTGGGCTTGAGAAATTTTGCGACAGAATCATTAAGAGCGATCGGTTCCATAGATTTAATTTGGCACAGTCTGGAAACTAAACCGATAAATCTAGGGAAAGCTTAAGAAAGTAAGACTAAGGAGAGTTTCATTAAAAGAATCTACCCAGCCCCCTGCCCCCAATTCTGGGGCTTCAGATTGGGCAATTTTTTTGACAGAAACCGCTTAGCTAGTTTTCCCCTCCCAACCAAAGATTAATCTTTTAGAGGTACGGAGACTCTGCCCTTTGCCTCTATTTCGGTTATGTATGTTTCTACTGTGCGAGGGACTATCATGCAAATAATTGTCAAAGGTGAGCTTTGATTAGTATGCTCCATTCCCCCCTGGAAAGATAACTACAGAGATTGTTTTGAAAATAATCCACAGGTCTAAAACTAAATTGTGGTTACGGGAGTAGTAGGCATCTAGTTGAACTCGCCGAGCATAGGGAATATCATTACGTCCTGATACTTGCCATAGTCCAGTAATTCCTGGTCTGACTGAGAGTACCTGGTCGGTGGCATTTCCATACCTAGTTAATTCTTCGGGCACTAGAGGACGGGGTCCAACTACACTCATATCACCTGTAAGCACGTGCCAAAACTGTGGCAGTTCATCTAAGCTCGTCATCCTGAGCCATTTACCAATGGGTGTAATCCGAGGATCATTTTTAAGTTTGAAGTATTTTTCAAATTCGGCTTTGTGTTCGGGACTTCGATCAAGTAAGTCTTGCAAGATTTGATCGGCTCCAACCATCATCGTTCGGAACTTAATGCAGGAAAAGAGTCGACCGTTTTTTCCGACTCGCTGTTGACTATAAAATATTGAACCTGAAGAACTAAGATAAATTGAGTAGGCGATCACTAAATAAAGCGGAGAAAGCAATATTAAGACAGCTAAAGAAAACCCGATATCAAATAATCGTTTCCAAGGGATATAAATTGCTTTTGACTTAGTTCTAATTGAACTATTTACCTTGGCTCGATTAACCTTCGTTTGGTTTGCCTTCGTTTGGTTTGCCTTCGTTTGGTTAGTAGGTATAGCCCTACCAGTTTGACCTCTAGTTACCATTATTCACACCCACACACCACTTTGTGATTTTAATCATACAATGACAACGTATTTTTTTTGGGGAGATGACGAGTATAAAATCGATCAAACTCTTAACAAGCTGAAATTAGAATTATTAGACCCCATGTGGCTCGACTTTAACTACATTAAGGTCAATGCTGCTAACGATCAGCAAATTATTGAAGCGTTTAATCAAGCCTCTACGTCTCCCTTTGGCGCAGGCGATCGCCTTACTTGCTTATCTGAGACTGCGATCGCTCAAAAATGTTCAGATAGTCTTTTTGCAGAATTAGAGAGAACCTTAAATCATTTACCAACAAATTCTCACCTAATATTTACCAGCTCTAGTAAGCCCGATGGCAGGATTAAATCAACAAAGCTATTGCAGAAATCAGCCAAAATTCAAGAGTTTTCACTTATCCCTAACTGGAATACGGGGGAAATTAATCAATTAGTTAAAAATATTGCCTCCTCTGAAGGGGTTAAACTCACCAATAATGGGGTGGAGTTTTTGGCAGAGGCAATTGGATCTAATTCTCGCCGTTTGGTGATGGAGTTGCAAAAGCTAAAGTTAGTTAGCAATGGCACTAAACCTCTTGATGCTAAAGAGATCGCCCAATTAGTAAATCAAACTGCCCATAATAGTTATCAATTAGCCACTGCTGTGCGTTTAGGGCAAATTAGTCAAGCTTTGTCATTACTCACGGAATTACTTGCGAACAATGAAGCTGGTTTAAGAATTGCTGCCACTTTGACTACGCAGTTTCGGACTTGGTTGTGGGTAAAGGTTTTACAAGATGCTGGAGAAAGAGATGATAAAGCGATCGCCACTGCCGCCGAAATTAGTAATCCTAAACGTATGTATTATTTCAAGCAAGAAGTTCAGCACCTGACTAGCCCCAAATTGATTAAAGCCATGTCGGTTTTATTGCAATTAGAATTAGGCTTGAAAAGAGGCGCAAATGAAACCGCCGCTCTCCAAACCGCTGTAATTGAGCTATGCACTTTGACCAAGGCTTAGTAGGTTGTGATAGATTAGCAAAAAATCCAGTTAAAAATCTAATCAAAAATTCCTATGGTTTCCACAGAAGATATTAAGTCTCTAATCTTAAAAGCTTTGCCAGATGCTCAAGTTGAAGTTCAAGATCCTAATCGTGATGGTCAACATTTTGCAGCGATTGTGATCTCGGAGCAGTTTGAAGGTTTATCTATGATTAAGCAACATCGCTTTATTAATGATGCCCTTAAGGAATATCTAAATAGCGGTTTAGTTCACGCTCTGCAACTTAAAACCTATAGTCCGAAACAATATAAGCAATCTAATTTCAGCGTTGATTTTAATTAGAGAACTTTTTCTAAAGCTTTGCGGGTGATTGACCACGACCATAGTCCCAAGCCTAAGACGATCGCACTGCAAGTTATCATTACTAATTGCAAACCCTGAACTGCACCTAACCAAGAGATCGAAGCATCAAGGGTAACGGCAGCGATCGCCAAGGGCAGACTGACAGCAATATTTTCGGCATTATTTAGTAAGCCAAACACTTTGCCCCGCATATTTTCTGGGGTATATTTTTGAATTACAGTGAGCATAGGTACCGCCACCAATGAACCATTAAACCCTAAAACCATCGCTATCCCTAGAGCCAGCCACAGACTTTTAGTCAGCGCTAGCATAGCCAACATCAATGCCATTCCGATGAAACCGACTAGGGGTAAAGGACGGTCGGCAAGGCGATCGCCAAAATGTCCTAAAATTAAAGCCCCGATCGCCATGCCCACACCTGCCGCCGCTAAGAAAAAGCCAAAGTCTTCACGATTACCCGTAATATTGCCACTGAGATTAATTGATAACTTTAGCATTGCCGCAAACACGCCATAGAAAATCACCAACTGCAAAATTGCGCCGCTAATTAAGGGATTATGCCGCAGATATTTGAAGCCATCCTTTAGGTCTTTCCAAACATTATGACGGCGATCGCGGGGCGGCATCGGTTCGTTTTGGGGCAGATAGAATAAAACTAAGCCTGCAATTAAGTACATCCCACCTACTAAAAGCTCTTGTCCAAACTTGGTATCTGCAAATAGTTTTAACAATGGTGAGCCGATCGCAAATCCGACAATCATCGAACCCATCATCGTCAGGGTAAATAAAGCGTTGGCAGAAGTTAAATAAGATTCTGGCACCAATAAAGGAATGGCAGACTGTTCCGCAGGAGCAAATAGTTGAGTAAAGACCGAGATTAAAAAAGTTGTAATTAACAGCAAAATCAACATCTTGGGCAAAAACGGAATCACCAATACCAAAAGCCCCCGCAGGATATTACACCCCATCATTACTAAGCGTTTAGGATATAAATCCACATAAATACCAGCGATCGAACCAAAAAAAATCGCAGGCAGAGTTGAAGCAATCATGATCATCGACTCACGACTATTTACGGGCACCGAGTAGCTAATGTATGTTTCCGAAGTGGCGATCGCAATTAATAAAACTAATAAAATCTTGTCTGCCAACTGGGAAATTAACTGGGCTGACCACAAATATAAAAAGTGGCGATCGCTTAATAGCTTTAAAAATCCATTATCAGAAACCATAAATTTCCAGACTGAGCCTGATGATCAATTTAAATTAGAAGGTAAATATTTTTGTGTGTTCGCCAAAATTACTTTATTTAATCGAGGAAAACTGGCGACTCTTCCTTCTAGATTCTAGCTCAGAAGCAGAACGGGGTCGGAAAAGAATAAGTTGAGACATCTCTCGACCACAGCGAACTAAAAGCCCAGCTATAAACAGATTAGAGATCATGGAACTCCCCCCGTAGGTCATAAACGGAAAAGGTAAGCCTGTAGTTGGTAAAACACCTGTTGCCACGCCAATATTAATAAATGATTGCCCTACCAATAAAACCGTACTGCCCACAGCCACCAATCTTATCGTGGGGTTTTGACACTTAAAAGCCACAAGTGCTCCTAATGTCGCAAATCCCACCAGCATCAAGATTAAAGCTATACAGCCAATTAAGCCAAACTCTTCCGCAAAAATTGCAAAAATAAAATCGGTGTACTGAAAAGGTAAAAATAGTTTCTGCCTAGACATCCCAAATCCAGTTCCCCAGATATTTCCCGATCCGATCGCCATCAAACTTTGAGTCAACTGAAATCCGTCTCCCTGCTGCGATTGCCAAGGATCTAAAAAAGACATAACTCGGCGACGTTGATAATCTTTGAGGCTCACACTGACCGCCGCCACTAAGACACCCAAGCCCATCGTTCCCAACAACTGTCCCGCAGGTATGTTAGCAGCAAGGGCAATGATCCACAGGGTAATTCCACACAAGGCGGTCATACTCAAATTTGGCTGAAATAAAATCCGTATATTGAAAAGGTAAAAATAGTTTCTGCCTAGA
>JBBQHY010000153.1:0-6070 GCA_038324415.1 Pseudanabaenales cyanobacterium
TCGGCGATCGCACTATAGGCAAAATCCTTGGCTTTACGGCGCAGTTCTAAGGGGGTTAACGCTTTACGTTCTTCGGGTTTAAGATTTTGTATTACCTTTAGCTCAATCGGCAAGCCGTGACAATCCCAGCCCAAAACAAAACGCACTTTTTTGCCCCGCAGCATTTGGTAACGGTTGATTATATCCTTGAGGATTTTATTGAGGGCGTGTCCCATGTGCAGACTGCCATTAGCGTAGGGCGGGCCATCATGCAAAATAAACTTTTCACCAGTATTATTAGCTGCTAGGTTTTCGTAAATTTTTTCCTCTACCCAAAACTTCTGAATTTCTGGCTCCTTGGCGATCGCATTGGCACGCATGGAGAAATCAGTTTGAGGTAAATTGACAGAATCTTTATAGTCAGAGGAGGTCATAGCAGTTACAAAATAATCGGCAGTATTGGCTATTATTACTCAGGTCGTGTCCACATAGGGCAAAAAATTGCAACTAGGGAATTAACTTTTCAGCATTGCACAATGAAATAATTCGATTAATAAACATCTTTAGCTCTGGGCAAGCTTAAATAGCAACCATAAGATCGTTTCCCTTCAAGATTCTTTTCCCATGAATGGGCTTATTGTAGCTGTTTCCAGATTTCCCTAACTCAAAAATCTCTTTGATCCTATAAGCGGGAGGCTTATTATGATTAACAGTTTCAGGAGAGCCGCTAGGAGCGGAACGATTATGGGCTACTAGTTTCTGGATAGTGTTCCAATAAAGGAGAAGCCACGCTTCAAAATCATGTAATGCCACATGAGGATAAAATTTGGGATTGTTGCCTACCCACTGCATCATTTTCGCTTTTGCATCTTCGGCAGTTTGGAAGTCTTTTGTTCCAGTATAGACATCTGTAAGTGCAATTACAGCATCATATCCATCATTATTCAACAGATTTTCTACTACTCGCTTCAGTTTTCCTTCTTTGGGAATTCGACCATGCTGAGGTTTGAAGTCCAGTCTTGGCATTTCCTGCTTTAGAAAACTTTTGAGAAATTCATGTAGCTTTTCTTTAAAAGCATTCTCGGTTTCTCCTTCGACTAAAATAGCAATTTTCATGGACGACCGCCGAACACATTCATTGCCCATACTTGATCGAGTGTATAGTCCTCTAGCCATTTATCCAAATCGAAAGTATCTACCCATGTCATCTTTGCCATGCCTTCTTCAAGATCGCAAATTAACACTTCCTTTGGCTCAAGAAATCTGATAAGTCGATCAGAATGGGTTGCAACTATGAGTTGTGTATGTTTTGAAGCTTCCCTCATTAAGTACGCCAAGTGTTTGAGTAGCTCGGGATGCAGACTGACTTCAGGTTCGTCTAGTAAGGTAATTGTTGTTAAATTTTGACTTTGCAGAAGTGCCACCAACCACAGAAATCGGAGCGTTCCTTCTGATAACTCATGAACATAAATAGGTTGAGTAAAGTTCCTATCCGTCCAAGTCATAGATATAGTTCCCGCCGCAACTGGAGGAAAGTTTAGGCGTTCAAAATCTGGAAATGCAGCAGAGATTATATCTTCAACCATTTCAAAGCGATCGCGATCTGTTTCGCGTAAGTCATAAAGACAGGAAACCAAATTTTCTCCTTTAACTCCTGGAAGTTTTGCAGGACGCATAGCTTGAGGTAAACGAACTAAGCTTTTTTCTGATACATCAAGTGCCCCATAGTATGTACAGGAAGCAAGACTTTTTCTTAAACTCTCTGGTTCTTGATACATTTTTGGAACTTGAGAAAGTGAAGTTTCAAGTGGATTATGTTCCCAGTTTGGTCTTACAACTTCTCCGTTATATTCTTGAAAATATTTGACATCTAAACCAAAGGACTGAATATACCTTTGAGAAACAAAGTTGTCAGGAATTGGATAAATTTTGGCAAACATTCCTATTCTTTCAACTAAAGAATTTATCTGCTTTGTCAACTCTTCAAGTTCAATTTTATAAGAAGAGTGACTGGGAGCAATCCTTAAGCTGTAATTTAACGTTTCTTGTTCTGTTGACTTTATCCAGAGTCCTATTTCTAATTTTTCTGCTCTCCCTCTAGTTAGAATTTCATTTAGCCCACCTTTATCCTGCAACTTCTCAAGCAAGTTTCCATTAGCTGAAGCAGATAAAATTGAAAGAATATCTAAAAAAGAAGTCTTACCTGAGCCGTTGGCACCGATCATAACCGTGAGATCTCTCATCTCAAGATTGATGTTTTCAAGACGGCGAAAACCCTTTACTGATATATTTTCAAACTTACCTAAACGGCTAACCATTATTACTTCCAGTAATTGACTGTTTAGACAGTATAAAAGAGAGTTAGTTTATTTGAGAAATTCTTGCCGAAGTTAACCTAAATTACTCGATCGCCGATCAGAATTTATTGAGCTTTAAACTTGAGTTGGCAAACTTAATAATTCGATCAAAATTGGATTAACTAGATCAGGGACTTCATCTTGAGGGCAATGTCCAGCGTTGGGAATGGGAATGAACTGAGAAACACAGGGAAATTTTGTAAACTCTCTGCCAAGGGCGATAGGTTCCCACGGATCTTTTTCTCCCCACAGCACGATCGCCTCGCAGGGCAGAACAGCCAGTAAACTCTCAGGGGTAGGACCTTGGGAATAGCTAACAAACGCCACAAATACATCTACAGCATTGGGATCTTGGGCAGGTTCAACTAAAATATTGATTAGTTCATCAGTAATAGCAGCAGTACGGATATATGCCTGACTTAAAATTTTCCTCACTGATTGAGGTTTTCGCACTTGATTAAAAAAAACTGTAGCGATCGCGCGATTGCTTAAAATATTTTGCATAAATTTCGTACCTATTTGCCTGTACCACGGTTGATTTAGCAGATTATCTTCTTGTAACAAACGTAGAGAACAATTAATTAAAATCGTTTTACTGACTAA
This sequence comes from Pseudanabaenales cyanobacterium, assembly GCA_038324415.1. Classification (GTDB taxonomy): domain Bacteria; phylum Cyanobacteriota; class Cyanobacteriia; order Pseudanabaenales; family Pseudanabaenaceae; genus PCC-7502. The sequence continues at coordinate 2,940 of JBBQHY010000153.1, forward strand.
CTCAGGAGACATAATTGCTGTTTGCATGGCTGCGATCGCCCCAATGGAGTTACCAATTAAAATCGCGGAGTCCCCAATCACTTCTCGGCAAAAATCGCTAATTAAAGTACCCCAAGTCTCGAATGTATACTTAAACCCCTGACTGGGTTTGGGTTTATCCGATCCGCCAAAGCCAATTAGATCGAGGGCATAGACTCGGCTGACGGTGGCTAAAGCAGGGATATTATGTCGCCAATGTCCAATAGATGCGCCAAAGCCATGAATCAAGAGGATTGCGGGTAAATCAGCCCGATCTTCACCTTGACAGGTATAGGTAATCTGATAAGTATTTTGCTGAAAATGCCACTGCCAAGTTTGCTTTTGCATCGAATTAATCAAATTAGAGGTGAGCTTGAACGATTAAACCTACCCTATCATTTCTCCTAGATGGTTTAGGAATCGGAAATGGAGTGTAAACCATAGATTCCTGCTAGCACTAAACCGATAAAAAATATTTTTCTAAGATCGAGGGATTCCTGAAAAAGTATCACTCCTAAGATATTTACCCCAACTACGCCAACCCCTGTCCAGACTGAGTAAGCAATCCCAATTGGCATATTAACTAGAACCTTTGATAAGGTCATCACAGAAGCGATCCCCATAGCAGTAGCGATCGCACTGGGTAGTAGTTTAGAGTAACCATCGGAATATTTAAGAGAAATAGCAAAGCCGATCTCAAAAGCGGAAGCCAGAAAAAGATGCAGCCATGCCACGATCCTAATAGTGTCCACCAGATTTACGATGGTGAACTGCGGTCATACCGTTATTTTGTAAGACCTTACCGTTATCGACCACGGCATAAATAATCCAGTGATCTCCAGCTTCCATACGCTGCTCAACTTTACACTCTAGATATGCCAATGCCTCGGTTAAAATCGGTGCCCCGTTTTCGGCTGTTTCAGTTGCTACATCAATAAATCGATCTTCACCAGGGGCAAATTTTTTCAAAAAGTATTTACGCAATTGTTTACCTTGATCCAAAATATTTAAAACAAAGCGATCGCCCAGATGTAAATAAGATTCAATTGCTCGTTCCTTTGCCACAGAAAGGGTAAACCCAGGGGGATTAAAAGTTGCCTGAGCCACCCAAGAAGCAAGCATCGCCGTCCGCACATCTCCTTTTTGCACGGTTGCCACACAGAGGGATCCGACAACTCTTCCTACTGCTTGCTCGATGGTACTACCAGGATTCAAGGTATTTCTGATTTTTTTTGCTGCTTTTAAAGTCTGGGCAAAATCTGTACCTGTTTCTTCACACATTTGTAAAGTGGTTTCCGTGGGTGTAAATTTCACTCGAATTGGCTCGAATCCCAGACTAAAACCAGCATCCTTGAGCTTTTCGGCAATAATATCTACAGCTTCTCCACTCCAACCAAAGGAACCAAATACTCCAGCGAGGGAACCCTTGGGTGCATTTGCTAATACTAGCCCTAGCGCAGTTTGAACTTGGGTGGGCAAATGTCCTGCCAAGGTGGGGGAACCGATCATAAATCCCGAAGATTTTTCGATCGCCGCTTTAATTTCCTCAGGTGTAGCCGATTCACAATTTATTAACTCTACTGCCACATTTGCCTTAGTAATGCCACGGGCGATCGCTTGACCCAAAATCGTAGTGTTACCATAGGCAGAGGCATAGATTAAAGCCACAGAGACATTTTGCTGCTTTTGAGCTTCACTCCATTGGCGATAGAAAATTAGGAGTTGACTCAGCCCGTATTTGAGCATGGAACCGTGACCAGGAGCATAAAAGCTGACGGTAAATTCTGCCAACTTATCCATAATGCTCTCTAACTGCCGAGTTTGATTTGCTAATACGCAGTCAAAATAGTAGCGACGATCTTCTAAAAGAGTCGTCCAACCTTCATCAAATAGTTGATCCCCGCAAATATGGGCAGCGAATAATTTATCGGTATAGAGAATTTGAGTTTTTTGATCGAAGGTACAAATTCCATCGGGATAGCGGGGAGTAGAAGCAGTTGCAAATTGCAGAGTATGACCTTTACCCAGTTCTAAGACTTCATCGCCGCGTACGGTTGTAACTTTTAGAGCAGCTACATCTTCAGATTTTTCGAGGATATTTCTAATTGCGATCGCCCCAGGATTACTACAGACAAAGGTAATATTGGGATTCAAGGCTGCCAATGCTTTCACAGTTTCTATGCGGTTGGGATTAATATGTCCCAAAATTACATAGTCAATTTGCTTAATGTGAATGCGGCGTTGCAGATTACTTAAAAAAATCTCCGTAAATGTGGAGCCAGGTGGATCGATGAGTGCGGTTTTGTCACCTTGAATTAAAAAAGAATTAGCTGTGGTGCCTCGTTCTAGGGCATATTCTGTTTCAAACCGCAACCGATTCCAACTACGGCTTCTGAGGGCAATGGTTTCAGGCGCGATCGGCAGGATTTGGACATCTCTAGGTGGGGTTGTCATGATCTGAGTCCTCGTTAATTCTCTGGTTAGTTTATTCTAAGCAAGCAATTGAGGGTCACTGCGATGATAATTCTGATGGTGTCCATAGAAACTCTGGCTTCAGGGATTGGAGTTTAGTCCCTGTGTAGTAAAAATTCAAAATCTTTTCATAGGACCAGCCCAATTTACCCAATTCGTAGGAACCTGTTTGACTCATGCCCACACCATGCCCCAAGCCGCCGCCAATGAATCTATAACCTTTGATGGGGTTAGTACTTACGGGATTACTTGGATTATTTGGGACTTCAACCTTGCGTCTTCTAGGTTTACCATCGGTAGATTTAGGTTCTTCAGTTAAGGGCTGAAGATAAAAGAAGGTGCTATTGGGCGCATATAGAGCATCAATAATTTCATCTTTTTCCAGCAAAATAGTTTTGGTATCAGTTTCCACCTCAATCTTCAGAACTCGACCTGAAGGCGATCGCTGTACAATCCGCAAAGACTTAATCTCATTAAACTTGGTGTCCATATCTCCAGATAGCCGCAGAAATTCTCTCACTGTAGTTTTAATCTCTTCCATACTACTGTCAGCTTTCCATCTAAAAGCATCCCAACCCTCTTCATTAAAACCAGATTTTTGTTCCATAAAATCCTTAAAATTAGCTTCACTAGATAAGTCT
>JBBQHY010000154.1:0-6046 GCA_038324415.1 Pseudanabaenales cyanobacterium
ATTAAATTCTATGACTAGGGTAAAGCGCGGTAACGTTGCCAGAAAACGCAGCAATAAAATTCTGAAACTGGCTAAGGGTTTCAGTGGATCGCATTCAAAGCTATTCCGTACTGCAAACCAACAGGTAATGAAGGCATTACGCAATGCCTATAGAGACAGACGCAAGAAAAAGCGTGATTTCCGTCGCCTCTGGATCGCTCGGATCAATGCTGCGGCTAGAATGCGTGGTACTAACTATAGCCGACTAGCAGGTCAACTCAGAAAGGCTAATATTGAAATTAATCGTAAGATGCTTTCTCAGATTGCAATTTTAGACCCAACTGCATTTACACAAATTGTGGAACTAGCTCAATCTGCTCAATAGATTAATCAATTAACTTAATCAATTTGCTTAGTTAATAAAATATTATGCGATCGCTTGTTTCGATTTCAGCCTTAGCTTTATTAATCTGGGAACTTTTAATAGCTCAGACTTTAGCATCTGGATTGGAAACTATCGAAAAACGTGGTCGCTTAATTGTTGGGGTCAAAAATAATCTACCAGCCTTGGGGTTTCTGGATCAGTCTGGAAATCTCAAGGGTTTTGAAGTTGATATAAGTAAGCAACTTACCAAAGAACTCTTAGGCAATGCCAATCAGCTTGAACTAATGCCCGTGCAGAATTCCGAACGATTTCCTGCTCTGTGGTCGGATCGGGTGGATTTACTAATTGCTCAAGTTACTCTAACTAAAAACAGATCACGACTTATGGACTTTAGCTTACCCTATTACGTTGATAGTACAGTTTTGATCGGGCGCAAAGGTCTTGAATCCAGTGATTTTAATAGTCAAAAAGATTTAATTGGTGTACTTAAAGGTTCAGAAGCGATCGCCATTCTCCAAGGATCTTTTCCCAAAGCAGAACTAGTCGGGGCAAAATCCTATAAAGCGGGTCTAGAAGCTTTAAAACAAGGGAAAATTAAAGGCTTTGTGGGGGATGCCGTTGCGATCGCTGATTGGCTAAAGCAAAACCCAGAATTTACCCAAGTTGGGAATAAACTAGCATTTCATAGCTTAGCGATCGCTTTGCCGAGGGGAGAGCAATACAATTCTTTAAGGCTCAGGGTGTATTCAATCGTAGAGGGATGGCGAAAAACTGGGTGGCTGCAAGAAAGAGCTACCTTTTGGGGACTGCCATAGTTTGAAAACTTACTACAAAAATTTATCGCGCCCTGCCAACCTAAAAAAAACATTAAAAATTTAATAATTTAAGGATAGATAGGTATTAAGAGTATTAATCGGGATGATAGGGATTGAACCTACGACATCCTGCTCCCACAGCAGGCGCGCTACCACTGCGCTACATCCCGTGATTGAATCCTAATATTAACCTAATTTAGGTCTAAGTGCAAAAAATTACTTGATTAAACTCACCTTCTTAAGAAATTACTTGACATTTAACATGTCTAAGTCTGAAATATAGGTGTGTATGGAGTGAGTTTGAAATTAAAACAATGAAATTATTTGGCTCATTATTTGGTACTGATGGAATTCGTGGTCATGTCGGTAGCTTTTTAACAGCCCCGATTGCTCTTCAGGTAGGATTTGCTGCTGGTATAGTTTTAAAAGCCCAAAGTAGTATTAACACTGATCGGCATGTAATTCTAATCGGGCAAGACTCTCGTACCTCAGGTGATATGCTCACCTCAGCTCTAGCAGCAGGTTTAACCTCGGCAGGATTGGATGTGTGGAATTTAGGTTTATGCCCAACTCCAACTGTGGCGTATTTAGCGTCTCATCTACCCGAGGCGATCGCTGGGGTAATGGTTTCGGCTAGCCATAATCCCCCTGAGGATAACGGTATTAAATTTTTTACTGCTGATGGCACAAAATTAAATAAAGCCCTTCAAGCCCAAATCGAATTGACACTTGAAGAATCATCTCCAGAAATATCTGGTTCATGGGGAAATTATGTTGAGCGCTCTCCTCTAGTTAATCTATACCAAGAATCCCTATGCAATTCGATCAATAGTGATCTACAGGGAATTAAGGTAGTTTTAGATTTAGCTTGGGGCGCAGCCTGTTCCGTTGCTCCGAAGGTATTTGCCAGTTTAGGTGCAGAGGTAATTTGTTTGCACGATCAACCACTTGGCGATCGCATTAATGTTAATTGTGGTTCCACTTGCCTAGACCCTCTGCGTGCCGCCGTAAGAGAGCATCAGGCTGACATGGGATTTGCCTTTGATGGGGATGCCGACCGAGTTTTGGCAGTAGATGATCTAGGTGGGGTGATTGATGGGGATTATATTTTGTATCTGTGGGGTCATCACCTCTTGCAGTCAGAACGCTTACCCGATTCACGCCTAGTCACGACTGTAATGGCAAACCTAGGCTTTGAGAAAGCTTGGCATAAACTAGGCGGAAAAATGATCCGAACTGCCGTAGGTGACCAGTATGTCCATGCTGAAATGATGAACTCAGGGGCAATGCTAGGTGGTGAACAATCGGGTCATGTCTTGTGCAGGCACTACGGGGTAAGTGGGGATGGATTACTTACGGCAATTCATCTAGCAGCCTTAGCCAAGGAGCGATCGCCTTTATCAAATTTAATGGCACAAAGTTTTACACCCTATCCTCAGCTTCTGAAAAACGTGAGAGTTGAAGACAAACAAAAGCGATCGCATTGGCAAGAATGTGAACCTTTACATCAAGATTTAGAAAGAGCTATTGCTGACCTAGGCGATCGGGGTAGAGTTTTAGTTAGAGCTTCAGGAACTGAACCTTTGATGCGAGTGATGGTCGAAGCCGAAACGTTAGATTTAGCCCAATATTGGACTGATCAACTTGTCCAAACAATCCAACTCCATTTAGTTTAGTCTGCTAGAATCCTTCTAATGCACCCCAAAAAACCCCAAGACTACGAAAAGCTTAAAGCTGAATTAAAAGCTCCATTTTTAGGACTACGCCGATTTATATATCTATCCTGTGGGGCTTCAGGAGCGATCGGGGCCTATATCTTTTTAACTCAACTTTTAGCAGGAAGGGGCGAAACTGGTACAACCTTAAGCAACTTGGCAGTACAGATGGGGGTTATTGGTCTGATGATTCTGCTGTATCGGATAGATAAACCTAAAACTTAGGCATGGTTACTTGAAGTTGATCCTTAGACTACTACAGTAAATGATTGTGAAAATTCTTGAATTTAAACCTATTACTTAACTGGCTCGTCCCGATACCACCAAGCCAAAATTTGCACCCAATTCCAGCCCCGTTGTGCCATTTGTTGACTCATTTTTTGGTCAAGGTGCTTTCCATCGAATACGGGCATAAATCCATTACCCCAACTGATCCAAGTAACGGGTAAACTAGCCCGATAATATCCTTTAAAGCCATCACGCAAAACATATCCTGCGGTAGTCGAAACGGCAAGATCGCTATTTTGATTAATTACAGGAATAGGGCTAGATTGCTTGGGATCAAACTTAAAAAATCCGCTGTAGACCTGATCGCGGGTATCACTGACAAGATCGTAGGGTGCAGAACCCCATTTACGCTGTTTCTGAGTATTTATAGCATAACTTCTAGCAGCAACTGCTTGGGCTTTCAGGGCATCGATATGCCAACTAGCAGGCATTTCTGATGGTACTACACTTCGCAAATATTCTTCAATCGGGAGGATATTTACTGCGATCGCCTTGCTATTCCATGATCTAATTTCCACGTCGCCTGGATAAAGCCGATTACCAACTTGAGTCAAGCCATTATTAGAAGGCTGGATCAGGCTAACTTTGCTTCTAGGAAGGCTATACCATCTGCCAGGGTTAAGAGTTATAGGTTCGGTAGTACCATCGGTAGTCAGGGTTGCAGGCTGAGTTACCGCAATGGGCATTTGTAAATTAATTTCTTCTTTAACTAGAACTCTTAGGACTGCTGCACTAGCAACTCCAGTTATATTCGCCGAAATTAAGCATGCAAATAAACTAGAGAATATTTTTTTAATCATAGGATCACTAACTCACACAGGAAATTAACTTTTACTAAAACACAATGCTAGTTTCATTGTGTAACCCTAGCATTAAGTAGTTGGAAATTTTAATTTAATAATCTCAGTGTTCCTAAGGTTACGTCAATAGATGGATTACGGTGATTCCCAGTTAGATGACTAAATTAAATTAGTTAGTTAAATCTCTTCTTTCTTCTTCTAGCGATCGCTTTACGCTTTAGCTTTTCAATAGGAGTTTCAAAGTGGCGGAGACGTTTCATATCCGCAAAGATTCCCGCCTTAGCAACTTGTCTTTTAAATCGCCGTAAAGCAGACTCAATGCCTTCATTTTCTCCAACGTTCACTTGTGTCATTCTTTGCCACCTAAATTTTACTTAATTAATATTTTCAGGACTTGATATCTTCAAGATTTATAATTTTTTCAGAGTCAATCAAGTAAGGAGATAAAAAAGTGAAGTTGAAATGAACTAATAGAATCCATATCACTTCACTGTAACTTTCTGATTTGATTACTCTTAAAATTGCTGTTGCTACTTAGATTAGAGATAAATTTAAGAATAAATCTAGATATTTAATGCAGCTTTAACGGTTGAGGATCAACGTTTAGTAACGACGAGAGAATCCATCTCTATTACCGCCACGTCCACCGCCACCACCAGGGGCTCTTTCTTCTCTAGGCTTAGCTTTGTTAACTTTTAAGTCTCTGCCCATCCATTCTGCACCGTCTAAAGCCGCGATCGCTGCTTCTTCTTCTGCATCTGTGGTCATTTCGACAAAACCAAAGCCCCGCATTCTACCAGTTTCACGATCTGTGGGGAGTTGAACACGCTTTACAGTGCCGTATTCAGCGAAAATGTTAGAAATATCTTGTTGGGTAACATCATAGGATAGGTTACCGACGTAAATAGACATGAAATGTATCTCCAGAATCAAATAATTATTGAAGAGATTTAGATTCGGGAAGATGATTGCTAGATTAGAGAACCTGTCAGCCGAATTAACGCTCAGCAAATATCCTATCACAGATAGTTCTAATCCAAACTTAAATTATCTTAACTTTTTACATTAGCCCCTCATACCTTGACACTTAAATTTGCGAATTTTTGGAGCTTGGCAATAAAAAATCCATCCATATTATGCTTGTGGGGTAGAATTTTAAGCCAAGGATGGGCAGGTTCAAGTAAAAATCCGCTTGATATATTCTGTATATTTGGCGCTATAAGTTGCCAGTTGGGATGATTCGCTAAAAATTTCTCGATCACATCCTCATTCTCGGCGGGGTGAATTGTGCAAGTTGAATATACTAAAGTGCCACCTACCTTTACCCATGTCTCGGCTTTTGCTAGTAGCTCAGATTGTAATATTCCTAGTTTCACAGATTCTTCTGGAGTTTGGCGCCAACGAGCATCGGCATGACGGTGGAGAGTTCCTAGTCCCGAACAGGGGACATCCAATAAAACTCGATCAGCTTGCCCTTCAAAATCCGTGAATTCTCTGCTATCGCCGATCCGCATTTGAATACTGGATAAGCCCAGACGATTACAATTTTGTTGAATTTTTTTTAAGCGATTTTCAGTGCGATCGCAGGCATAGATCAAACCTTTGTCACCCATGAGTTCGGCAATATGAGTAGTTTTCCCCCCAGGGGCAGCACAGGCATCTATAACTATATCGTGGGGTTGGGGATCGAGAATGAGGGCTGCGAGTTGGGCACTGGCATCTTGAACTGTCCAGAGTCCTTCTGAAAATCCAACTAGGTTGGGAATGTTTCCAACTCCAGAGCTTAGGCGCAGAGCATTGGGAATAAGGGGGAGACGCTGAACTTTGACATCGGCTATTTGCAATCGCTCAATTAATTCAGTAGTTGTGGTTTTTAAAGTATTTACCCGTAAGTCTATGTGGGGCGATTGATTGAACCATTGACATAGCCGATCAGTTTCTGCTGTACCTAATTCCTCAATCCATAAATTAATTAACCAATCGGGGAAACTGTAAAGTACGCCTAAATCTTGAATATTGGCAAAGAGCGATCGTTGTTCTTGTTCTCGACAAACTCTTCTTAAT
>JBBQHY010000155.1:0-6037 GCA_038324415.1 Pseudanabaenales cyanobacterium
AGCTGTGATATTAGTACCTTTTTTTGTAAACCCGCCATATTCTTGTCCCTGTAAAATTTAGGTAATTATTAATCATCTTGAGCTTGAATATAAAGATTTGCAACTAAGGAAAAATAATCTATTCTTAATCTGGATTTAACCAAGTTATGATTATATTAGGACTTACGCAGCATACAAAGACAACCTATATTTAAAGGGAGTTTGAGGGCGAAGCCCTAAACTCCCTCCCACTAAGTTTCTGTAAAATTGAGTGCGTAAGTCCTATAGATATTATAAATTCCGCGGAGAATGGTCATGAAGTTTGGTGTAATCGTATTTCCGGGTTCTAATTGCGATCGCGATGTGGTGATGGCGACAAGTCAAATTCTCCACCAACCAACTCGGATGATCTGGCACCAAGAAACTAATATTAGCGATATTGATGTGATTGTCATACCTGGTGGATTTAGTTATGGTGATTACTTACGCTGTGGGGCGATCGCGCGGTTTGCTCCAGTTATGGAAGCAGTAAAAAATCATGCTGCCCAAGGTAAATATGTTTTGGGAATTTGTAACGGCTTTCAAGTTTTAACAGAGACTGGTTTGTTGCCTGGTGCTTTAGTTAGAAATCAGGGTTTAAGCTTTATCTGCGATCGCATCCCCCTGAAACTAGAACGTAGTGATCTCGTTTGGACAAATCAATATCAACCCGATCAAGTTATCACCTTACCAATTGCCCACGGGGAAGGTTGCTACTATGCTGACCCTAAGACTCTGGCGGAGTTAGAAGCCCATAATCAAGTTGTCTGGAGATATTGTGATGCGATCAGCAATATTACAGCAGAATCTAATCCCAATGGCTCTGTACATAATATTGCAGGCATTTGTAATCGTGAAGGCAATGTTTTAGGAATGATGCCTCACCCTGAACGAGCAGTAGATTTAAACTTGGGTTCAACCCATGGGAAAACTTTATTTACGTCAATAATTAAATCCATGGCTAGCAAATTACTTCCCTTACTATAAGAATTGACGTTATTAGGTACTCTCCTACATGACCCCGTCCTAAATAAACTGCTGGTTACTGCAACTTAAATGAAGCTAGGAGACTCTTGTAAAGAGTGGAGACGGTGATAAATACCATTCTTTTCTAAAAGTTCATTATGGCTGCCAACTTCAGCTATTCTGCCTTGATCTAGCACCACGATTTTATCAGCCTCACGCACCGTACTCAGTCTGTGGGCAATAATAATCATTGTTCGCGTCCCTTGTAACTGGCGCATTGCTAATTGAATCCCTCGTTCTGACTCGTAATCTAAGCTAGAAGTTGCTTCGTCAAAAATTAAAACATCTGGTTCCACTAATAATGCCCTAGCAATTCCTAATCTTTGGCGTTGTCCACCCGAAAGTCTGACTCCCCTCTCACCAACTACAGTATTATAGCCTTGGGGCAAAATCCGAATGAATTCATCAACCTTAGCAATGCGACAGGCTTCTTCTACTTGCTCTAAACTGGCTTTGTGGTTCCCATATACGAGGTTTTCATAGAGGCTACCATTGAAAACATCTACTTCTTGATGCACGATCGCTAAGCGTTTCCGATAGCCTGAAATATCCAAATCCCGAATATCTTCACCATCTATTAAAATTCGTCCGTGACTGGGTTCAAAATAACGGAAGAGAAGCTTGATTAGCGTTGATTTTCCCGATCCCGATCGCCCAACTAATGCCACGGTTTGATAGGGTTCAATTAAAAGTTGAATGTCTTGTAAAACTGGATTTTTGGGATCGTAACTGAAGCTGACATTAGAGAACTCAACTTTTCCTGTAAAGTTATAGGTTTTTGAGCGATCGGTGCCCGCAATACTAATACTATCTGACTCTCTGCCCACAGGAAGGTGCATAAAATCATGAAATCTGAGCATAGACGCATAGCGCCGCGCAAAGACTTCACCCAAATTACTAATCGGCTCTAGTTCAGAATATGCCATGCCAGAAACTGTGAGGGTGGTAATGAAATGCCCCAAGGATATTTGACCTTGGACAGTGGCGATTAGGGTCAATGCTAAAACCAAAAATACACAGGTCTGAACGCAGGTGCGTTGTTGGGTGCCTAGTTTCACATAGCCGAGGTGAATATCGTACAAAACTACTTTTAGTTCCCGTTCTAGGCGATCGCTCTGACGCTTCATTTCTGAGGATTCGCTGGCAAAGGCTTTGACGGTTTTGATATTTGTAATAATTTCTGAAGTTCGACTTTCTGTATTCTCTTGATATTTATCTAAAATTTCTTCTTTAGAAGTGAGACGTTTAAGATCTCGAAAACTGAAATTTAGGATGAAGAGGAAGGAGATTAAAAAGAAGATGGCAATCCGCCACTCAATAAATAAAATCATTACAAAAATTCCCAAAACTCGAAACAGCTTTGGAATCATCTGCCCTGCGATCTCTGGGTATGTCCAAGTTAAATTTGCTAATCCTCTTGCTACTCTGCCTGCAATTCTCCCCGGATTATTCTCATCATAAAATTCCAATGGTAAAGTCAGAATCTTTGCTAATGCTTTCTGGGTTCCGTCCCTTCTTGCTCTGAGGGCGATCTCCCAGTGAAACCACGAGCCGACCCAAGGTTGAATTGGTGCCCGTACCACAGATACTAAAAAAATAATTAGCATTAAGCCCCCTAAAGCTAGTGGCTTATCCTGCGGTCTGCCCGTAACTGTAGATGCAGTAGCCACAAGGTTTTGCACCAACTGGTCTGGGGGCTGATCAGATAGAACATTGAGGATTTGTCCAATTGCATAGGGAACTGCTAAATCAATGATTTCAAACAGACTAGAAGCTGTAATACTTAATATGGCAGCTCCCTGATATGGACGGAAATGATTCCAAATATCTTGAATTTTTGCCATTATCTTATCGCTTAAATTAACTAAAACTTAAATTAACTAAAAATATCCTTAACTGCGATCGCTACTTCTGGAACCACTGCACAAATAATTTGATCTTCACTTTTATAAACCGACTCTTCATAAAGTCCATCAACTAAAGTTAGAACCGTCACTTTCTGCTCGGCAGGATCGACAATCCAATACTCCTGAACCCCTCTAGCTGCATATTCTGTCCGTTTATAGCGATAGTCACGATTATTATTTTCCTTCCCTGGGGATACTACTTCAATTACAACCAAGGGTGGTGGCATATCTTGGGTGATAGTTCCCTGTTTTTTTCCACTCAGGGCACTGCGGCACTCATTTCCTAAAATCATTAGATCGGGAATTCTAACCCTTGCTCTGCGACTAGACACCTCCAACATAGTTTCCTTGTAGGATAGGAGTCTTGTTGGTATAAATCTTGCCAGTCGAATCAATAATTCTCGGGCAACATCAGAATTTTCAGGAGCTTCAGGAGGCATTTCTACTAATTCTCCATCTACCAATTCATAGCGATTATCGGTTCCGTCATCGTAGGCATAGAATTCTTCTAGGGTTAGGTATTTAGTTTGGGTTTTTGATGTTTGTGAGATCGCCATAAAAATTACCGCCTTAAATTGGGTTTTTTCTTATTATCTACCTGTCTATTCTTACCGATCCCGCAAGCAGAGTTATAGGCTTTTTCGTTAATTTTTACCGAGGTTTCTAAATCTAAAATGGGGGCAGGATAATCTTTACCAATCATAATTTGCGATCGCTCCTGTTCTACATCCAAGAGTTGCCAAGGGGTATGGACTTTAACAGTTGGTACTAATTTTAAGGCTGGGAGCCAATGCTTTACATATTTCCCGTCTAAATCATAATCTTTGGATTGTTTGAGAATGTTGAAATAGCGAAATCCCCTCGCATCATTACCAACGCCCGCCGTATAGTTCCAGTTGCCCCAGTTACTAAACACATCATAGTCAACTAACACCGATTCAAACCATTCCGCACCCATCTGCCAGTTAATTCCCATATTTTTGGTTAAAAAACTTGCGACATTTTGCCGACCCCGATTAGACATAAAGCCTGTGGCTGCTAACTCCTGCATATTGGCATCGATCAGGGGAAATCCAGTTTGTCCAGTTCGCCATTTTATAAATTGTTCATAGTCCTCTGACCACGGGAGGTTTATACCCTGCAATCCTGATATTTTAAAGAGGCGATCGCCATGTTTTACTGCTATAAACCGAAAATAATCCCGCCATAAAAGTTCAAATATCAGCCAATAGGTAGAATCATTAGCAGTAAGTTTTTGTTCGTATTTCTGAACTTCCGCATAAATATAACGAGGACTAATACAGCCCATAGCTAACCACGGAGAGAATTTTGAAGAATAGTCGCCACCCAGCATTCCATTTCGAGTTTCTTTGTAAGTGGCTAAAAGATTGCTCTGCCAAAAATAATAATCCATACGTTCTAATGCCGCCGTTTCTCCACCTGTGAATTTTATAACTGCTCTAGAATCGAGAATGGGAGCATCTAAACCTAATTCCTCTAGGGTGGGAATCTCGCCAATTTCTAGATCGGGAATGGATGATAGCTGCGATGGCGTGGGAAAAGGAGGATTAACAGTACAAAATTTTTCAACTTCCTTCCGAAAAGTGGTAAACAGTTCGGGTAAGCTGTCAATCTCAAAGGGCAGATCGTCAAGATGATAAAGAGTATGTCCCCAAAAAGATTCGGATTTAATGCCAATTTTGTCCAGATTGTTTAAGAGTTTTGCTTCGACTTCAATTTCTTCAGAAGTTGCTTCTTGATGAAAATACACATCTGTAGCTTTGATTTTGGCAGCTAGTTCAGGAATTATAATTTCTGGTAATCCTCGGCAAATGATTAGATTTCCACCAAGAGCTTTAAATTTATGTCTTAAATCTGCAAGACTTTCAACTAAAAATTTGGTTCTAAATGCTCCAGTTTTAGGAAATCCAAAGGGGGTTTTGGCAAATTGTCTAGGGTCAAAACAATACACTGGAATAATTTCTGCCTGTGCCTCAACTGCTTTATGTAGGGCTTCATGGTCGTGCGATCGCAGGTCATTACGAAACCACACAATTATTCTTTTAGACATTATAGAAAAATTAAATTAGAAAAACTGAAATTGTCATCATTTTCACTACAGCATCTTGCAAAACTAATCAGCGCAAAACTAATCAGCGCAGTAGCAGCAGTAAGCAAAAATTCTTGTACATACTACATTCCTACTATAAGAATACGAAATTAAAATGGAGTCTCCTCACCCCCTAAGGAGGAAAGCATAAGTAAACTGATAATAAAAAAGGGTCGCAGGGCAACGCCCCCGTTTGGGTTTTTGGTATTTTCTGTAAATTATCTATAAATTACAGGTATTAACTTTTCTTTGAATTACCTACTTAGTTCTGGAAGAAGTCTATTATTGAGGTCACTCAGGAATTTGTAATCTTCTAAGATCGGGCAGTTCGACAAGTTCTTTTTCCGTAACTTTAAGGGTAGTAAGGGGCAATCTTAGGGGTTGCTCAATCCAACAGTTAGCGAGGGGTAAAGTTTCTTCTAAATCATCTAAGGGTCGGGGAATTACCATTACCGCATTTAACTCGCCAATGCGCTCCGCCTCAAGCATTCCTGCTTCTACCGCCATCGCCACATCCGCCACCGATCCCCGAATAATGACAGTACATAGCCCTGCTCCAATCTTTTCGTAGGCAGATACTTGAACTTCCGCAGTTTTGAGCATAGTATCCGCAGCCCCCACCATCGCTGGAAATCCACGGGTTTCTAGTAGCCCGATCGCCATGTTACTCAAACGACTAATACCATCGCCACGGGCAAGCTCCATTAACCGACTATTGATGGGTAAAACCGCCTCTAGGTTAGGTAAGGGGCGTGGTACCACAAGGCTAGAGATTAATTGCCCAAATTGTTCAGCGCTTTCGGCTCCTGCAGTTACAGCAAGGCGGACATCGGAAATCCCTCCCCTCACGATCGCCGTACAATAACCGCTACCAATTTTTTCATACCCCACTAGGCTGACGTTGGCTGATTTGAGCATCATATCCGCTGTGCCTACGATCGCTGGAAAACTCCGAGTCGATACTAAGCCCAACGCC
>JBBQHY010000156.1:0-5968 GCA_038324415.1 Pseudanabaenales cyanobacterium
TTGAAAGCTTTCTGCATACCTTACATTATACCGCAGTTTCTTGTAAGGGTATCTGCGATCAGCTAAGTAGATTGTTCGCTCTCGCTCACCGCCTTATATCCCACGGTTAAAACCGTTGGGTTTTACGGCTATTTCTATAAATGGATTTAATCTAAACAGATGGTTTAGGAATAAAGATTTTCCCGTTGGGCATTGTCGCACTAGTAAAATCTACCCCATCTAGTTTGGCTCCGCTAAAGTTTGCTTTAGTCAGGTTTGCCCCAATCAAAATTGCCCCTGTAAGGTCTGCACCTCTGAGCACTGCTCCTGTTAGATCGGCATTACCAATGTAGGCAGAGGTAAGGTTTGCACCGCTTAGAATTGTACCCGTGAGGTTAGCATTACTCAAATATGCTTCGCTGAAGTTTGCATCTTGGGCATTAGCCCGATCTAAATTTGCTTCCCTCAGATCTGCTTGAGAAAAGTTGGTGTTGGTGAGGATAGCCATACTTAAATCTGCTCCAGTCAGGTTAGCGGTATTTAGGTAAGCTAATGTAAGATTAGACTGCCGAAGATCAACATCTGTAAGAATTGCGCCAATTAAGTTAGCGCTAGTCAAATCTGCCTTACTCAGGTCAGCCAAGTGCATATTTGCCCCACTTAAGTCCGCTTCGCTCAGATCAGACATACTAAGATTGGCAGAAGTAAAGTTAGCTTTATTTAAGTAAGAACCACTAAGGTTAGTTTTTACTAAAATTGCTTCAGTTAAATTGGCATTACTCAAATTTGCGCGACTAAAGTTGGACTCACTAAAATAGGCTCCAGATAAGTTCGCCATGATAAAGTTAGCAGCGATCGCCACAGCATTCCCTAAATTTGCCCTAGATAGGTTAGATTCACTCAAATAAGCTCCACTTAAATCTGCCATGATGAAGTTTGCCATACTGAGGTTGGCACCAATTAAACTGGCTTCACAAAGGTTAGCTTTACCTAAAATCGCGCCACTGAGGTTGGCTTTACTTAAGTCAGCTCTACTTAATTTAACAAACCTGAGATTTGCGAGGCTTAAATTAATTGAGCTTAAGGTGGCTGCAGTGAGATCAGCATTCTCTAAATCAATTTTTGTGCGAAAAACTTCTGACCGCCAGTTATTCCAAGTCTGGATCCCCTGCTTAATAAGGTTCAGTTGTTCTTCGTTTGCCATGGAAAGATTTTAATGTTTAGAACAAATTGGTGTTGATACTATGCATTAATTGCAAGATAACTAGGCTGTAATTACTACATATTATTAATCTATACCCTTTAAGTTTAAAATTCTTACTTCGTCTATTAAAGCTGAAAATATCATAGTTATTGTAGGTAATCTTAAATTAAATATTTTTAGTATCTACATAAAATAGTCAAATTTGTTTTAGCATAAAATTGCATTTGCTCCTTGAGGGTTAAGCGATCACATCTAAAGCCCATTTAAATTACATTTCAACCTCGATTGGATCTGATCTGGATCTAATCAATATAAAGAATTGATTACAATGTAAAAGTTTACAAACTATAAATTTAAACCTATGACAGTCGCTCATCCTCGCAGATTTAGAAATCAACTGACTGCTCAGTCCATTCTGGATCAGGTGGTCAGAACCCGTGAGATCCATATGGTTACTCTCAATCGTTATCGTTACAGCGAGCAACGTAGTTGTAAAGACCTCACAGATCTAATCGAAAGACTGGATGGTCAACCCCGTGAACTCATCAAGGAACTTTCCCATCACGTCGCAGATGAGGCTCGCCATGCCTGTTGGCTTACAGACCTACTCTACGATTTAGGCGAAGATTTAGGTACTCCTCCTGGTTCATCTTACATTAACGAATTTGAGCGATTAATTAAAAATAACGCTGCCCTAGATCTTGAAGACACAGTAATTGAATCTTTGGCTGCGATTAATGTCACTGAAAAGCGAGGATGTGAGTATTTTTCTGCTCACATTAAGGCGCTGAAGTCTGCCGATCAAACCTCTGAGAATATTAAAATCAGAGAGACTATTGAAAAAATTATGCCTGAAGAAGTTGGCCATGTGCGTTGGGGAAATCGTAAGCTAGCGGAAATTGCCCATAAAAGTCCTGAGCATAAACTTAAGGTAGATACGGCTAAACGAAAATACATGGCGATCGAGCAGGCTGCTTTTGAATCAGGCATGGATATTATGGCAGGAGCAGAGTTCCGTCGCTTAGAGAACCTGATGAAAGTTGTAAATACACTTCCAGTGTGGCAACGTCCCCAATACCTAATGGAACATCTACCTGAAACCATAATCGCACCTGAACTCCAAAAAACTCGAGTCGAAATGATGCAAAAAGCATGGCAACGCGATCCAGTTAACTTTGTCCAAAAGTTTATCCCTATGTTTTTTAGCGCAGATTTGTCAGGTGCCCAAAAAGCTACCAATAAGTAGGTAATGGCTAGGGTAAACTCAGCATAGACTTCAAGATAAAATACAATCCCATAAACCCACTTATGGCGGCACTAATCAAGGCGATCGCTGTAAGTGGACTTTTTAGAAATGGCACGAGGGGCTGTAAAGCAAAGGTAAATAGTCCTACTACGATCACGATTAGATATTTAGCGTAGTTAAGAACATTATTAAAAAATTCTTTCATAGTTAATCTTTTATTTTAGGCTGATATTGAAGAGTGAGCAAGTTTTAGATTAGATGACTAGATTATCTCAAATCAACATCTTAGGATTAACAGTTAATCTCCAGACCTTTTTTAGTCGGTAAGTTCTCTAAGATTTGGATTAATTCAGACTCAAACCCCACCTGTGCCCGATTGGTCTTACCGCCAATATACAGACTACTACCAGACTTCAGTGCCCAGATTTGGGAATGGCTGGCATAACTCATAACCACTCCCGCCATTAGTAGCCCAAAACCACCATAGACAAGAGGAATCCCAGGATCAGATTTAATTTGCAGCCCTGTACTACCTACTAATTCTTTGATCGTTAAGGTTATACCATTCACCTCTGTGCTACCTCCAGCCCTAACTGTAGACACAAGATTACCCTTTTCATCATAGATTAATAATACGCCCTGAAGGTCGGGGGCAATTAGCGTAACTCCTGCACTGAGGTCGGGTTTTGTTGGTAGCCAAGCTCCCCAAACCTTACTTTTTGTTCCCTTTGCCTGTAGTACTGTCATCGGCAATTGGAGGACGGGACTGGTATTCAGGGTAAAGCGCACAGCAGCAATATTCCAGTTTGCCTGATAAAAAGTTACGCCGTCGTAGCGCAGAGGTTTATTAACATGAATAGTCTGGCGATCGAGTTCTTGTCCCGATTTATTATCTAGGACTGAAAGATCGGAATAAAACTGATCGATCGCTCCACTGGGAGTATATTCAATCCAAAAGCGGTTAACTTTGACTGACCAAGTATTAGGGACGTGCGACCAAATTCCAGCTTCATTCACATTTTTAATTTGAAAGGCTTGCCCACTGGGAATCATTTCCTGCCCAATAAAACCTGTAAGCGATCCCCAAATTGCCCCCATTAAAATTAAGAGCATACTGGCATGAACTAAGATCGGTCCGACTCTACCAATTAGACCTTTGCGGGCATAGAGTTGGTGGTCTTCTTGAAATACCTTGTAACCAAATTTTATTAAAAGTGGAGCTAGTTCTTCTAGTTTTAGGGAATGACCTGTTAATTCGGTACTTAGTGCTAGCTTACCAAAGCTTTGGGGCTTGGTGTAATAGTGCCAACGCTTTGCCACTTTCAGCATAGGTAGCTGCCGATTAAATGTGCAAATTGTGAGGCTGGAGCCAAATAGGATTAATAATGCTAAAAACCACCAAGTACTATAAACATGATTTAAGCCAATAACTAGGATCACCTTAAAGCTTAAAAATCCAAATAGGGCTGGATGTTCAGGATAATTTTGTTGATAAAAATCTAGAGTTTCGCCCTGCTCAATTATGGTACCAGACACGCTAAACAGAGCAATTATTAACAATAGAGCGATCGCAAATTTTAAATTACCCAGAATTGGAAATAGCTCTCGGCGCAGAAATTTAGAATAAGAGTTAGCCACCAGTGATTGTAAAATACCTATTTAAGTTGTCTATTTATCATTCTACTTGCTAGAAACTTGGGTTTGCAGTGCTTTGATCTCCCGCAGAATAATCATTAAGCCTTTATTTTGATGCTCTAGTTTTTGAGAAACAGCATCCAGTTTCTTATCTAAGATTCCTAGAGCTGCTTCTTGTTTTTGGGTGCGATTTGCCAAGGCATTGATCCGAGCTACAACCTCTCTTTGAATTAAGTTTTCGATCCCCTGAGCTAATAGGGTTTCTGTGGCAGTGAGGCGATCAAGCACCCGTTGGGAATTTCTAGAATCATCACTCTGAATAGAAATTGCACCGACAGGTGCGCCAGTTTGCAGTAAATTATCAATTCTTGATATTAAGACTTCGGGTTCGAAGGGTTTTTCTAGAAAATCAAAATCCCAAGGCTCAGGTACATTTTCGGCAACCTGCTCCCTTAAACCCGAAATCATAATTACGGGAATATTTTTGAGAGTTTCAACTCGGCGTAGTGCTTGTAGAGTTTGGTAGCCATTGTACTTTGGCATCACAAAATCAAGCAAAATCAGATGAGGTAAAATTTTCTTAGCGGCATCTAGCCCTGACATCCCATCATTTGCTTCTAAAACCTCAAACTTGTCTGCCAGTATGCTTTTTACCATTTTGCGGATCATGATGCTGTCGTCAATCACCAACACTTTACTTATAGCCATGTAAGATCCGCCTAGTAGTTTCTATGATTGTCAGGTTTGTTATTAATTTAGTCAAGGTTCTGCCCTACCCAGCTAGTTCCTATTCCCTTAATATTTTAAGAATATAACTAATTGAATGGGGTTGAGGGGTGAACCTCCCACTTAGGGGCGTTAGCCCCCACACCCCCTAATAAAAGTAATCTTTAACTGGGAACGGAGTAAATGTTTGATTATGGCATTTGAAAGATAAAACTAACTCGATCGCCTTTGCCCAAAGATAAGCGATCGCCTGATCGGAGTTTATGCCTGTTTCCTGCTGGTAAGGCTGAGTTATTGATATACGTACCATTGGAGCTGCCAGTGTCTTCAAAATAGTAGGCATTACCTTCAAACCTGATGTCAGCATGGACACGGGAAACAATATCCGAATCAGGGAACCCAGACACATCAATATCTGGAGGAATCATATTATTGGGCTTACCGATATGAATTACCTGAAGATTAGTCGGTAGTTCGAGCTTGATATTAGTTTGGACATGGATCAAAAAGGCACCTAATTGTTGAAGCTGAGTCAGATTGTTAGTTTCTGGAGCAGTAGGTTCAATCAACTCTTGGACAAGGGCAAGATCGTCTTCTGATAAATCGGGAGTAGAAATATCAGGGGAATCGGCTTCGGTAACTGGTGCAATTTCTTCGATCAAATCCGTGGAGGTATTATCAGTTTCTTCAGGCATGGGTTTAGCAGATCCACTGGTAGATTTTAAGTTAAAACCACAGCTTCCGCAAAAGCTGGCATCGGATTGTACTGTGCTAGTACAGTTTGGACAAGTGCTAGTAGTTACTACTGGTAAAGGCGTGTAACAGGCATCACAATAGCTAGCACCATCAGGATTTTGATGGGAACAGTTAGGGCAAATAATCATGATTAATTATTTTATTTGTAAGACTGTCTTAGAAACCATACGAGTTTGCTTGCGCTCTGCTTCACTCAGGTCGGTTCCTGATTGCAAGGTTGTAGCATTGGCTTGTAAGACCGTTGCAGCTTGCCGATCTCCCATCTGTAAAGCAGTTTTCGCTGCTGATTGTAGCATTGTTACTGCGCCAGTGCGATCGCCTTCTTTTAATTTAGTTTCGGCTAGTTGGGTCTGACGATATTTTGCCAAGGTCAAGATGCTAGTTTGAACCTGGGGATTGACTTGAGGTTGAAAGTCTTTAAT
>JBBQHY010000157.1:0-5964 GCA_038324415.1 Pseudanabaenales cyanobacterium
TGGTATAAGTATTTTCTTAGCTCCTTTAACCATTTGCGCTCAGTTAGTTGCCTACGATGACATTATTGGGAATAGTCCTGATCCCATACCGAGCGGGATGGATTTATAGTTTAGGTTATGAGATGCAATATTGAAAAATAAAGTCTAAGGATTCGATTGAATTAATTGAGGTGGAGTCATGAGTGATAATCCCGTTATTGATAGGGTTAAAGAAATTTTTGCCATAGGCGATCGCCGCCATGCCGAACAGGGAAAGACTGGATCGGTTCACTTAAATGATTTACTGACACCTGAAGAAGCCAGCGAACTATCAAAACTTTTAAATTCTTTGCCCTCTAAAAAGCCTATGGATATGAATTTAGCTAAATCAATCTAAGGAATTTGGGGGAAGTTGTTATTATGGGTTAGCGATCGCCCCATTTTTTTATTTGGATATTTTTAACCTAATGCTCAACCAACGTATTCAAACATTTTACGATTCTTCCTCAGGTATATGGGAGCAAGTGTGGGGAGAGCATATGCACCACGGCTATTATGAATTAGGTGAAAGTGCCTGTAAAGATCGGAGGCAAGCGCAAATTGATTTAATTGAAGAGTTGCTAAATTGGTCAGGAGTAAAAAATTCCGAATTACCGCCCAATGCTCAAATTTTAGATGCGGGTTGCGGAATTGGTGGGAGCTCTCTCTATCTTGCGGATAAATTCCCAAGTTCACAGGTTACAGGTATTACCCTAAGTCCAGTTCAAGCTAACCGTGCTAGAGCCAGAGCCACAGAGTTTGGATTAGATTCTAGGACTGAGTTTCAAGTTGCTGATGCCTTGTCTATGCCCTTTGAGAGCGATCGCTTTGATTTAATTTGGTCATTGGAAAGTGGTGAACATATGCCCGACAAGTCTAAATTTTTAGCTGAATGTTTAAGAGTTCTGAAGCCTAATGGCAAATTAATTTTTGCGACTTGGTGCCATCGAGAAACTGCATTAAAACCCTTAAGCATCAATGAAAAGCAGCATCTACAAAGAATTTATGATGTTTACTGCTTACCCTTTGTGATTTCTTTATCTGAGTACAAAGCGATCGCTCAAAATCTTCAGTTCCAAAACATTAACACCGTTGATTGGTCGGAGCAAGTGGCACCATTTTGGGATCGAGTGATTGAATCTGCTTTTAGTCTTGAGAATATTTGGGGTGTGATACAAGCGGGTTTGCCCACAATTATTGCAACTACGTCACTACGGTTAATGTCTAGGGGCTATAACCGAGGACTAGTTAAGTTTGGTGTGCTTACCGCTCAGAAATAATTTGAGAATAAATTAACCTAGCCACGAACCAATATCTGACTCAGAATTATGTTGAGTCATCGGAGGATAATATGTGCGATCTGATTGAGCTTGGTGTGTAACTTGATTGGTTGCTGTGAGTTTCATAATTACAGCTTTAGCCTCAGCAAAGTCTTTTTTGAGCTTATCAGTTTGCCCCAATTCACTTTTAAGAGCAGTAACAAGGTGCTTTTGATCTTTAAGTTCCTCCTTTAACTTAGCGATCTCACCTTCGAGGGCATCTTCTTTACGCTTTGCATCTTCTAAAACATCCTTTAACTTGGCAGAGATCGCATCTAGCTCAACTTTATTAATTTCGTTTTGATTGATAGATTCAATTTCTTCAGAAGTTTCAGATTTATCAAGTGGCAAATCATCCACAGGTTTTTCTGCTTCCATTCTTACTAGATCCGACAGGCTTTTTCTAGTCATATATTTCTCCAATCTTCTAAAATTTCTTTAATAACGCATCTATAATCTGCCTCAGCTTCACGGGCATTTCTGCCGCGCCATTGCGATATTGGCATACCTTCAAGTGTAGCTTTTTCGTGTGCCTTATAAGCACGGATAAAAGTATTAAAGGCGGGAATTCCTAGTTCCGATAATGTAGCTTGGGCATCTTTAGCCTCAGCACCACCACGGGGATTTACTCTAGTTAATAAAACTCGATGGGCGATCGCTGATGGAGCTACAACCGTCTTGACTGTATTAATTAAAGCTATTAAATCCATGGGAGCAGGGGGCGTTGGTAAAATCAAATAGTCAGCGATCGCCACCACAGCCGCTAGAGAATTAGATGACAAAGCGGGGGCAGTATCCACAACTATTAAGTCATAGCCTTTAATTGACCGTAAATTTTTAAGGAGTTCGGGATTAGTTTCTTGGGACAGATCGAAACCCATACTTTTGCCACTTTGCTCTACCCACCA
This sequence comes from Pseudanabaenales cyanobacterium, assembly GCA_038324415.1. Lineage (GTDB taxonomy): Bacteria > Cyanobacteriota > Cyanobacteriia > Pseudanabaenales > Pseudanabaenaceae > PCC-7502. The sequence continues at coordinate 2,246 of JBBQHY010000157.1, forward strand.
CGTTGCCGAACCTTGAGGATCGGTGTCTACTAGAAGTACCCGTTCTTTTTCAGCCAACATCGCTGCTAAGTTTATCGTTGTTGTCGTTTTACCTACACCGCCTTTACCGTTTAAGACAACTAAAATTTTGCTAAAAATTTTGTCAGTTAAAATTTTGTCAGATGAGTTCACAGGCTTCTCTAATTCTTGTCTCTAATTTTTCTAAATACCTTTAGATAATGAGTCTAACAGCTAGTGCCCATCAACCTATCGACCTGATTACATAATTCAGCGAGAGTTGTGGAGTTATCTAAAATAAAATCAGCGATCGCTACTTTTTCAGAAATCGACATTTGGCTAGCAATACGGATTTGAGCAGCTTCAAGATCCAACTCATCACGAGCCATTAATCTCTTTAATTCCCCCTCTGGGTCACAACTAACCACCCAAGTTTCGGTCACAAGGTTCCGCATCCCTGCCTCAAATAACAACGGTATTACCATCACCACTGGATTAGGACTATGTAACTGCGCTTCTGACTTCAGGCGATCGCGCACGTATGGGTGAATTTGACTTTCTAGCCAAGTTCGCTCCCTAGGATTATTAAATATAATTTCTCCTAATTTTTTTCGATCAAGTACTTGCTCTTTCTGTATAATTCCTGAACCGTAGCGATCGCTTAAAAGGCTAAGAAATTGCGGTGTAATTGCTTCTCTAGCATAAATATCCGCATCTAAAATTGGCAACTTATAAAAGCTTTGTAAATAGTTAGCAATTGTACTTTTACCTGTAGCAATTCCGCCCGTCAATCCGATAATACGCTGGTTCATTTGAGCTACTCCCTTCCTAGTCAAAGATTAGTGTTTTGGGGGGGTGGGGGCTCTGTCCCTTGACCCCATTTGAGTTGTGTATATTTCTATGGTGGGAAGCGAGTATATTTCCTTTCTAAAGCAAATAATAAAAAAGAGGCATATGTAAACACCTCTAGTTTTAAATATAGTAAAAGTTTCGATCAAATTACCACAAAGCAGGAACAGGAGCAGGGCGAGGAATAAATACTGGCTGCGGAGCAGGTGCTGGCTCAGGGGCCACGCTTACAGGTGCAGCAGCAGGGTTACACGCTGTAGCATTTGGAGTTCCAGTCACAGGATAAGTAGCACCAGTTACATTGTAGTAGCCACAAAACTCTGATAATGTAGTTGTGTATGGACTAGATAGGTCTCTAGTTCGGATATTTGGAGTGCTAAGGGTTTGCAGGTCATACATCTCACGCATAATGCTACGGAACCCATTCAATTGTCTCTCGGCAATTAGATCGGGAAACTCAAACTGAATCCAAGGCTGAGAAATATAACCCGAGGAATTCATGTCAAGCACCTGGGTTTGAGCCGCAGGATAGGTGTAAGGATAGTTAACGGGATATACGTCTTGATCAGTTCCCAAACTAGTAAAATTTGGAACATATTCGGCAAAACTAGGTGATGCTAAAACAGATGATGAAACTGCTAAGGTGGCAGTTAATAAACCAGACTTGAAAATAGACCGCAAGCTCATAGTGTAAACCCTCACAATTACCTGATATAAATTTACCAGACTTTTATAAATCAATATACTTAACTAACAAATAAATTACAAATAATTTAATGATTGAGATCGCAGCCGCAAAAATACAGCTTTTAGATTTGATCTGTAAACTTGCCTATAGAAGTGGAGATTTTGTCCTTTCTTCGGGGCAACCCAGTTCCTACTATATTAATGGTAAGCAGGTTACACTTCATCCCTATGGCGCACTTTTGACAGGGCAAATCTTTCTATCAATGCTGCCAAAATCCGTCAAAGCAGTAGCAGGACTAACTCTTGGTGCCGATCCAATCGTAACTGCGGTCAGTATAGTTTCCGCCTATGAAAATATGCCTATCCCTGCTTTAATTGTGCGAAAACAGTCAAAAGCCCATGGTACCCAAGACTGGATTGAGGGATTAGTATTGCTTCCAGACTCTGAAGTTGTGGTATTGGAAGATGTTGTGACTACAGGTAATTCAGCTATGTTTGCTGTTGAGCGATTAAGAGAGGCTGGATATAAGGTGAATTTGGTTTTAACTTTAGTTGATCGCCTACAAGGTGGTGCCGAATGTTTTGCCCAAGCAGGTTTAGACTTTAAGTCAGTTTTTACAATCGCCGAAATTCAAAGTCATGCCAGTCAAATGCCTTAGCTTATTGACACTCCAGCCGATAAATAGAAACCAGACAAAAAATGATGAGTCCTAAAACACAGCTTGAGGTTACAGTTAACGAGACCTTTGATTTACTTGATGCGATCGTATGAAATTACTAATATTAATTGCACTAGGAATATCGTTAACTGGTGATGCTTGGGCAGATTGTCAAATCAAAACTTCTGACGGTCGAGTATTTAATCTAAATATTTGCGGCGCAGCAACACCTTCACGACCAGCAAGATCGACAAATTCACCGAATATCCCTAGCAGTTCAGAAAAGCCAGTTTTATCTGCAATCAAAAACGAACCATTGTTCTACCAAGAAAACGGCAGTACGAGAACTTGGGAGCCGATGGGGAGTTCTGGTAGAAGAAATCTATTCATAAGCGAAGAGGGCAGTAGTCTTTACATTAGACTTGAAGATCCGTTCGATCCAAATATTCGCACCTACATTGGTAAGGGTTCTCTAGGCTGTGGTATGCGTGAAATCCGTTTAACAGTGGTAGACCAATACAATACTAAAAATCAGCCCATTGGTAGAAATGTAAGTGTTAATGAGGTGATAGAAACCCCAGAATTGGTAAATAGAAAATATTGCAAGCAAAAAGAAAAATAAGATTGATAGAATGCGATCGCCAAAATTATGTAAGAAAAGGCTTGAGAGATATTTGTAAAAGCTAAATTTTTAACGCCCAGTCTATAGTTACTTTTAGCAATTTCTATAACAACACCGATTTTAGGAATGGTTTGGGATATACAATCTACTCTAGATAACATTAAAAACAGTATGGACTTTGCAAATCTCAATGTCGTATTAAACTCTGGGGTCATTATTCCAGAAGTAATCATAGTTGTAGCCTTGCTTGTAGCTTTGGTGGCGGATTTAATTTCAGCTAAAAGCTCTAAATGGTTACCAGCGATCGCCATTAGTGGATTATTAGGTGCAGTAGTTGTTTTGGTTTGGCAATGGACTAACCTAGAGCAGCCCTTGGCATTTGTAAATAGTTTCAACGGAGACAAGCTCAGTATTATTTTCCGTGCGACGATCGCTTTGTCTTCAGTTCTAACTATTTTAATTTCAGAGCGATACTTTCTGCAATCAGGTATTGCCATTAGTGAATACATCACGATCTTGCTATCAGCAACCTTAGGAGGAATGTTACTGGCAGGGGCAGATGACTTGGTGATGGTGTTTGTGTCTTTGGAAACCTTAAGTATTTCATCTTACTTACTGTCTGGTTATGCCAAGCGCGATCCTCGCTCCAATGAGGCGGCTTTAAAATATTTACTAATTGGCGCCTCCAGTTCCGCAGTGTTTCTCTACGGAATGAGCCTGCTCTATGGCTTGTCAGGTGGACAAACTAACCTGCATGAAATTGCCGCTCGTTTACCATTAGGCGGTTTGAGTTTAATTGTGGCGATGGTATTTGTGATTGCGGGGATTTCTTTTAAGCTCTCGGCTGTACCCTTTCACCAATGGACTCCCGATGTCTATGAGGGTTCACCTACGCCTGTGGTCGC
>JBBQHY010000158.1:0-5964 GCA_038324415.1 Pseudanabaenales cyanobacterium
CCGATCTGATTCGGGCTAAAGCTGCTAAGAAGATTCCTGCTCCCACCTAGCCTTTTTTGGGAAAATATCTTGATTCGTATATTCATTGACGGGCTTTGTTATAGCCATATTTTTTGCTCTCAGCGTTTATTGAGGTCTTACGATAGGTCATTGGTTTTACGCCCAACTTAGTTAAAGCTTTGTTGTAAAAAGGCGTATTGATCACGGATGGCATCACATTGGTCACACTAATCGGTACTTTTTCGTGCATAAGCTCAACCCGTAGGGATTCTAAAAACCCTTCCACACTATGTTTTGAGGCGCCATACGGACTTTGTAGGGGAATGGAACGGCGAGCTTCAACCGAAGAGATATGAACTAAAGCACCTCGTCCTTCCTGCCTTAAATGGGGAAGAGCTGCCATTGCTCCATACACCTGACCTAGTAAATTAACCTCGATCGCTCTTTTAAATTCCTTTGGCGAAATGTCTTCAAATCTAGCGAAAACTCCTGCTCCTGCAACATGTACCCAAGTATCCAAACGTCCATAGGTAGAAACGGCTAAATCAGCGAACGCTTTCACCTGCTCAAACTCGGACACATCCGCATTGATTGCAACTACCTTTCCGCCAAAGCTTTGAATTTCTGCTACTAAGGAATCTAAACCAGGTTGACTACAGGCGGCTACCACTAGCTCGCCTCCTTGGTTGGCAAATTTAAGGGCGGCACTCCTGCCAATTCCACTAGAAGCACCTACCACTGCTACTACCTGTCTAGCAATTGATTTAAGCTGCATCTTGATTTCTCTCTAACTTTTCTTTGGGTTTGATTTTAAAGTCTCTAAATATCTTTAAGTAAATATAGAAGTGTGACCGCCTAAACCCTATCTACCAGAGGTTTAGTATTCTCTATCTAGATCTAATCAAACTGCTTAGATCAAAATTTTTCTATTCGTCATTGCAAGACTGGAAATAGAAAATAATTAATTGGGTTTTTTGATAAATACGCGATCGTCCGCCTTAATGCCCTTCAGAATTTGGGTTTGAGTTTCCAAGGTGGTTCCCAGTGTTACAGGCTTAGATTGTGGCTTACCAAGTTCGTCTGATATGAACACGCCTGAACTACAATTCTTGGGTAATAATTGCCACTTTTGGTACAACTAGGGCATCAGTGATTTGCTTGCCGATAAATTGCACATTCATGCCCGATTGCAATGGTTCTAAACCAGAAGTTAGGAAAATTCTCATTTAAAAGGAAATAACATTCTGTTCCATAATTGCTTCGAGTGAAATCAATCTAACTTTGCCGTTAAAGGTGCGATCGCTGAAAGCATCAGCTGTAATTTCGACTTTTTGACCGATGGAAATTTGGGCATTGCAAAATTGAAAGATGGAAAGCTACTTGAACATACTCCCTTCCCAGTCAAAGATTAGTCTTTTGGGGGTGTTGGGGCTGCGCCCCCACGAAGGGGCTTTGCCCCTTAACCCCATTTAAACTGTGTATATTTCTATGGTGGGAAGGGAGTATATTAGCTAATGAGTTTATCCCCATGAATCATCAAAGTCATCCTTCTGTCGTGCAACGCCTCCGTTGGAGACTCGCCTTCAATACAGCAATTTTTTATTTTACTAACTCCAAAATTCATCTAAATTTACGGCTGACATTGCCTGCTGAATTTCTTGAAAATAAGTGGTTTCTGTCAGCATTGCCACCTCTTTTTCGCGTTTCGTATGATCGATTTCAATCTTCAATTCTTCTAGTTTGCGACGCAATTCGTCTTCTCTCCGCTTACGTTGCGTTATGTCTTCGACAATCCCTTCATAATAAAGTAACTTTCCATTACTATCTTTAACTGCACGAGCATCAATTTGAGTCCAGATAATGTTGCCATCTCTACAGAAGCATCGATATTCAAAAGACTTTACCATTTCCTGCTTTGCTAACAATTCTCTAAATTCGGTACGCTTTTCTGGATCGACATAAAGCTGTTCGCCTATGTTGGTGATACTAGAGATCATCTCCTCTGAAGAGTCATAGCCATATATTTTAGCTAGGGTCGGATTGACTCTTAGGAAGCGTCCTTCGGGACTTGATTGGAAGATGCCTTCCAATGCGTTTTCAAAGATGCTGCGGTAGTTCTCTTCAGCAATGCGTAAGGCATCTTCAGCTAATTTGCGATCGGTGATATCGCGTACTATCAAAATTACCTCATCTAGTCCACTACTAACTACTCTTGCCTCAAGAATTTCTTGGTATTCAGTGATTTCAACCTGATACTCGAATTCTTGAGTTTCTCCTGTTTGAATTGCTTGTTGAATGTAGTGAATATATTGGTTAGCTAATGACAAAGGTAATATATCGAAAATGGATTGACCGATACAATTGTCTTGACCAGTAAACCTATGTAGTTCTTTCGCTTCTTTGACATCTAAGTAAATTCCCTTTTTGCTAATTCGCAGAATCAAATCAGGAATTGCGTTCAGAAATGCTTTATTACGAGCTTCACTTTGTTGTAAAGCTTGTTCTGTAAGCTTGCGCTCTGTCATATCAATGCCAACAGAAACGATCGCATTACCTTGTTGATATTTTTGAGTCGCAATTAAGTAATATTTCTTTGCTCCCTTAAAAGCCATCTCAACAACTTGAGTAGCTCCAGAATCAGGCTGGGCAAAAAACTTTTTCACAAAATCTGAAAATTCTGAACCACCTTCTAAAAAACCTATTTCTTGACCAACAAATGCTTCGGGTAACAAATCATATTCGTTCGCAAGATGTTGATTGACACCCAAATATTTTCCTGAAGAGTCAACCCAAGAAACTGGGCCTGGTACTGCGTTAAGAACTGCTTGAAGTTGTTCTTTAGCTTCTTGCATCTCTCGATCTGAACGTTGAGATTCAGATTTTAAAGATTCATGAGGGAGTAGTATATTAATTTGCTCAGAAAGAATTCTTGTGTTTATTAGTATAGTTTGGAGGGCGGATTTCTCCTGTTTTACCTGTGCCAATTCCTGTCTTAATGAAGCTACTTCTGCAGTTAATGATTCTTGAGTTAATAGTTGATTTGGCGATGTCTGTTCTTCCCAAGTATTACCAATCATTGACATCCGAGCCTCCTTCAATCCACTTGTCTAGATCTTGTGCTGGTTTGGCAACATTAAACAGATGTAAGCCAAAATCTCGTGAAATGTCTTCGCAAACTTTAATGCCACGCAAACTATTACCTTTGGCATCTAAAGCTGGAGAGAAAGTGCCAATGCCCAGTTTTTGGGGAACTACAGCGGTAATGCCACCACCCACACCGCTCTTGGCTGGTATGCCGACTCGATATGCCCATTCACCTGAGGCATCATACATTCCACAAGTCAATATTACACTAATGACATCCTGCACATAGCGTTCATCGATCGCTCTTTCTTGAGTGATAGGATTAACTCCACCATTAGCTAGGGTTGCGGCTAACATGGCGAGGTCTTTAGCATTGACGAGAATTGAACATTGCTGGAAGTAGAGATCTAGAGTTTCGTCGATATTGTCACTCACCATTCCAAAATTTAACATTAGATATGCCATTGCGCGATTGCGATGACCTGTAGATTTTTCCGACAGAAAAACGGGGACATTAATATCATGATCTCTACCCGTATATCGCTTAAACATTGCCAATAGTCGTTTTAAGCGATCGGTACTGTTGTTTCCCTTAATCAGATCTGCCGTGGCGATCGCCCCTGCATTCACCATTGGGTTATAAGGTCGATTAGTTGCTTCGTCTAAGACAATGGAGTTAAATGCTTCCCCCGTTGGCTCCACACTGACTTTACTATTCACATACTCTCTTCCGTGATCTTCCAAAGCTAGACCGAATACAAATGCCTTAGAAATCGATTGAATTGTAAATAACCGATTGCAATCCCCCACTTCAAATACCTGTCCGTCGGGGGTAATTGCACAGATACCGAACCATTCTGGTTTGGCTAGAGCTAGTTCGGGAATATAATCGGCGACCTGTCCAACATTTAGGGATTTGTATTTTTGGTGGAGGTCGGCTAAATAATTACGAAAGGGGGAGGCGATCGCTTTAATGGAACTAGTAAGGGATTGCAATTCTCCAATATTGGCTCTTGTATTTGCCATAATTTTTATGCCTCCGTTATTTGTTGGGCTACTTTACGGAACTCTTGACTCACGGGATGTTCGGGATATTTCACGCAAAATACGCCTTCACTGGCAAGTTCTACCACATCCTCCGAGAGCGGAAATACGCCTGCCACTGTTTCTGCATAGGTTTCCTCTACTTTGTGTTTGAGCGCTTCTAGATCGAGTTTGCTATGGGCTTTGTTGATTGCCAAAAGCATCTTACGAACTTTCAATTGTCTTGCTACATCTATTGTTACGGCAGTTCCTTGATAATCTTGCTTATCGGGACGTAAAATCAAGAGCAATACATGGGAAATGGCGATCGATAAGAAGGTCTCCTTAGATAGTCCTGGATGCGTATCAATGAACAAATAATCTAACTGTAGGCTCTTAACTAGGCTGCGGAAGCCATCGTTCATCAGCTTAACATCGTAGCCATCCTTCAAAATTTTGGCGATGTCATCAGCTCTAACACTAGAGGGAACTAAAAACAATTGCCCTTTCCCTCCTACGCCTACATTCATACTAATGTCATATGCTGCATCCGCGATCGCACTCTCACCCCAGAGATAGTTATTAAGTGTCTTTTCGGTTTGTGCTGGTTCTAGGCCAAATAGGTTATGAATTCCTGGAGATGGTAGATCTGTATCAATGATGCCGACCCGATTACCTTGTAATGCAACTGTAGTCGCCAGGTTGGCTGTAAAATTTGACTTACCTGTACCTCCTCGGTACGAGTGCACTGAAATGACTTTTGGCATTATTGATAAGAGCCTTAAATGACTTACTAGATACTTGAGATACCAAAAAAACTTTAATTTTTACTAATTAGAAGTTATTCCACGTGCGAAAACTGTAGCGATAACTACAAATTTATTCATGTATTAGATGTAGCGATATCTCAGGATTCTTTGATGGAAGTTTTCTGAGGAAAGACTCCCAAATATAAATTAGGCGGTTCCTGGTAAAAAAATTACCCATTCCGAAGTCCTTAAATCCGCAATTCTGGTGGCTTTGATTTTCAGACCCCCCAGAATTGGTGGCAGGGGGCTGGGTAGATTTATTAAAGAAAATCTCCTTACGGCATTATCTGTTGAGGTGCTAGAAAAATTGGGTGGGGCTTTGTTGGATTTCGCAGATGTTGCGGATTTGGATCGCTGGTTGGAAAAATAACTTAGGCTTGGGCTCAATCACTTTAAAATTAAAATAAGTGAGTAAGCCAATACATTAACTTTGTTGTTAATTATATTGATGTTGCATATGAGATTTATTGGGATGGGAGTATGTCAAATAGCTTAGCTGCTCCTCCAATTAAAGCAATTATTACTGATACCACAATTCCCCGATTGATAAATTCTTGGTTATCTAGCCGCTTACTAATACCACTCACTTTTTCATCTAGGGTTTTAATTTCACCTGTAAATTTCTCATCTAAAGCTTTAATCGCTCCTGAAAGTTTTTCTTGACCAATTTCTAGTTTGCTCAAGCGATCATCTATTTTTTCTAGTTTTTGATTGATTTCAGTAAACTGTCTGTCCATTTTCTGATTGACTTCAGAGAACTTTTGGTTAACTTCAGCAAATTGTCTATCAATCTTTTGCTCAAAGCGAGAGAGAAACTCTTCAAGGGTATAGGTGATAGTTGGAGGATTTGCAGTCATAAGTTTAATCTGGCCAAAGATAAATAAATTAATAATAATTGATTTCTAAAAGATCGCAAATGTTTGATATGTTTATTGGGAACTGTCCTACCTTGTAGTAAAGCTTATGGCGATCGCAAATATTAATATTCTGACTGGTATCGGCGACGGCAGTGACACCCCCGACGGTTCAAGTACTTCGTTAAACCAAA
>JBBQHY010000159.1:0-5945 GCA_038324415.1 Pseudanabaenales cyanobacterium
CAAAAAAGGGTTTTCTAAGATAAAGAAAGTGCCTGAAGACATCGCCTCATAGATAATTTTCGGATTTACGAACTTATCCTGTCAGTTTTAACTAGCGGGAGATTTCCTGCTAGAGGTACTTATTAGTCTAAACTCCAGTTAATAGAGAATTAGGAAAATATACTCTCTAAATATGGGTAAGTTTCTATAAATTTAGTACTTACGCATTCAAATTTATGGAAACTTAGTGGGAGGGAATTTGAGGGCGAAGCCCTCAATTGGGGTATAGCCCCAAACCCCCCTTTAAATATAGGTTTTCTTTTTATGCTGTGTAAGTCCTAAAACTAACTAGGAGTAGCAGATTTAAGATGCTTATAGAGCCAACTACACCCACCCAAGCAGTTACGTCGATCTTCTTCTGAGACATTGGTATTGGTTTTTAGATATTCTTGGAGCCAGCTACAGCCTCGCATGAGCAAATTGTCTAAATCTAAGTTCCAAAGAATTATGGACTTATCGGCACTGGCAGACATCAAAATTTTGCCATTACTCGTAAAAGATATACTTTTTACTGCCGCCGTATGCCCATTAAAGGTTCTAAGTAGGGTACCGTCTAGGCTCCAAAGTTGAACAGTAGTATCATCACTGGCGGACGCTATGGTTTTGCCATCGGGACTGAAACAAATACTCCGGACTTCGGCACTGTGACCATTTAGGGTTTTGAGAAGAGTCCCATCCACACTCCAAATTTTCACACTTTGATCCATGCCCGCTGAGGCAAAGGTTCTATTATCTGGACTAAAACACACCGTTAAGACCTCGGCACTATGTCCTTCAAAGCTATATAGTAAGTTACCATCCCAACTCCAGAGATTGATAGTTTTATCTTTACCTGCGGAGGCGAGCATACTACCATCGGGACTAAAGCAAACTGTATATACTTCAGCCGTATGCCCACTTAAGGTTTGTAACCATACGCCGTCTGTGCCCCAAAGTCTAACGGTATTATCGGCACTAGCGGAAGCAAATACCTGACCATCGGATCTAAAACTAAGACAATAGACTGCTGATCTATGACCATTTAGGGTATCAATTGCTCTGCCCTCTGGGCTCCAAGATTTAATGCTGCTGTCAGTACTGGCAGATAGGATGAGGCTGCCATTGGGGCTGATGCAGATGCTATTGATGGAATCATTGTGACCCGAAAGGCTGGCGATGAGATTACCGTTAGGGTTCCAAATATTGACATTTTTATCTTTACCCCCAGAGGCGATGAATCTACCGTTGGGACTAAAAGCTGCTGACCAAATTTCATCGGTTTCGCCGCTAAGTTTTCGTAAGGGATTACCTCTAATATTCCAGAGTTTTAGGGTTGTATCTCTACTGGCGGAGGCAAGGCTTTTACCATCGGGACTGAAAGCAATGCTGTTAATGGCATCGCCGTGACCAGTTAGGGTAGACAGTAAGGTACCATCTGTATCCCAAACTTTGATAGAACGATCGCTACCCGTTGAGGCTAGGGTTTTACCATCTGGAGCAAAAGCCACACACCAAATTTTATCTGTGTGTCCTTGGAAGGTGCGGATGAGAACGCCGTCACTGCCCCATAGCTTTATGGTACGATCGCGGCTACCCGAAATAATTGCCTGTCCGTGGGGTTCATAGGCTACGGTTTCTACAAAACTATCATGCCCTTTGAGGGTTTTAACCACAGCCCCATTGATATTCCAAATAATTAGGGTGCGGTCGGCACTACCTGAAACCATTTCTTTGCCATTGGGATTAAATGCGACGCAAGTGACCCACCGTTCATGTCCACCTCGGAAGGTCTTGATTAAAGTGCCATTTACTTTCCACAGACGGATAGTCGTATCTTCACCCGCCGAGGCGATGTATTCCCCATCGGGACTAAAGCACACATCTAGGACGGGTCCATCATGTCCCTTGAGCATTATCGACCCTGTTTCTTTAAATACCAGATTACTTTCATCCCAACTCCAAACCCTAACCATATTGTCACGACTACCAGAGGCAATGAGTTTACAATCGGGACTAATGGCGACACTGGTAACCCAGTTAGAGTGTCCATATAGGGTTTGCAAGAGTGTACCGTTAACATTCCAGACTTTAATGGTGCGATCGCTACTAGCAGAGACTAGAAACTTGCCATCAGGACTGTAACAGACCTTATTAACCCAAAAACCATGTCCTTCATAGCGGTTGTACTCATGAATGCCATAGATTACCTGTTCGAGGGCAGTGATTGTGCGGATTTGGGTATTAGCCTTGAGATGATTAATCCCATTGGTAACTTGGGAGGTAAGTTGGCGAATTTTGACTCCACCAATGATGCTAGAAATTAATGCCTCAAGATGGTTATGGGATAGGAATAAAGCTTCGGAGGACATGGTAAGAGCCACAATCCGTTCACTAATCTCGCCCATTTCCGCTTGAATGCGCTGTTGTTTCTCACTTTCGAGGCTTTTGGCAAGGTCTTGACTCAGTTTTTCAAGACGATCGGCGGCGGCAGCCCTACTAGTTGCAGCTTCTAGAAGTTGAGCTTGCATTTGTTCGCGCTCATTTACTCGTTCACTGGCTTCCAAAAATTCTGTATCCAATCTTTGTAAGCTTGGCTGTGCCTGTGCCCATCCCAAAGCTTCAACTAATCTTGTGCCTCGCAGTAAGGCTGAAGTATCTTTTTCGTCTGATCTCATCCATGCTTGAAGTGCCTCTTGGTAGGGGCAGTCCCGAATTTGTGCCATCGCTACTTTCTGGTTGAGCTTGATCACAACAATAGATACATCATCTTCAGGAATTTCCTGCCCTGTGAATTTATCTAATGCTAGTTTCAGCCCGACCAAAATTTTAGCTGCCGATAGATGCCATAAGCTACTAATCACATACTTAAGTGGACTAATCCCACTCGCATTTGCTGCCCCAAACTCTTCACCTTTAGCATTTGCAGCTTCGTATAAGCCATCGCTAAAATAAACAGCAATATCTCCTTCATTAAAGGGTTTTGTCAAAGTTCTATAGGCAGTGCCCTCATACCTGCCCAGTGCCATTGATGGGTTTAAGGTTTCTTCACAGGTTTTACTTGCGCTACGATAGATGATCGGACCTGGAATGCCAGCATTACCAATTTGAAATTCGTAGGTTTCTAAATCTAGAACTCCGTATGCCAGAGCTACGGCATCATCGGTGTTGGTGGCACAGAGTAGTTGATTGAGGGAAATCATAATCGTGGTAGGGTTGCGAAGTCTACCTTGGCTAGCAAAAGCGTCTAACTGCCCTTTGAATAAAGCTGCATGAATTGCCCCTGCTACGGATTTTCCTGAGGAGTCGGCGATCGCTACACCTAAGATTCCAGGTTGTTCTAAAAATTGATAATAATCTCCCCCAAGATCAACCGCTGTCCATACATCTCCAGCAATATCTAGCCCCAGATAGTTTGGGGTGGTTTGGGGAAGCAGACTCCTTTGTAGCAGCCTACCGCTACTTAACTCGTCACTTGACTGCATAGAAATATTACTTCACAGGGTCAATTAATCCATTCTTAAAACTGGTTTACTCCCTTTCCACCATAGAAATATATACAGTTTAATGGGGTTAAGGGGCAAAGCCCCTTCGTGGGGGGGCAGCCCCCACCCCCCCCAAAAAGACTAATCTTTGACTGGGAAGGGAGTAAGGTGCATTTGGATGTAATTTGTTTTACAGCAAACTTATCCTTTAATCTAAATTTTGGATAATACTTACCGAATTATAGTCTTAAATTATAAGGGTAAACATCCACTAAACCTGTAGCAAGGATTGTAGATTTACCGAAAACTGCATAAAATCCCAAGTCAAAGCTTAAGGTTGTTGCCAAATGGGTAAAAACATGGTGTCTTGGATACTTTGTTTTACAGATGGAGAAATTGCACTGGTGTTGAGGCAATTAACTAAAAGCACATGGGCTTCATGGTATCGCTTCAGCATTGCTTCTTGATCTGGGGTAAAGTTCCAGTCTTGGGTGGCTTTACGGTGTTGAATAAGCAGACTGCGACAATCCTTTGACCAACTAATGCCATTACTCTGCCACCAATTGTTAAATTTCTCTTCTTCGGTTTTGGGATCGGGTAACTGATCTTTAAGAACTTGAAACGATCGACTGAGTTGAGGTTCTAATAATCCAGCTAAATGTAAAACAGCATTTTCTGCCACATATAAAGCTAGGTGAAGATTGAGAGCGATCGCAAGGTCATAATCTGTATTTAATGAAGTGTTTGACAAATTACTACTATCAATTCCAGTGATGTCTCGTTCTTTAATTCTCTCCATAGTGCGATTATGGGTGATTTCGAGGGCACGGTTACGATCTTCAATCCGAAAATTATTTAGGTTAATATCCAGATAAAATGCCCGTAAAGTTGAAGGTTGATAGGAAACTCGGAGGTAGGTCGAGTTTTTATTAATCCAATCTAAAAATTCTTGAATATTTTGTTGTTTCTCAAGGATTTGATTGGCTTTTTTATAGAGTTTGATCGCCAACTCATCAGCATTCATTAACATTCCAGAGGCTAAAAGTATGACATTTTGCCATCGGCGATCTTCAAAGCGATCTACTAAATAGTCAAGGGCATATGGATTTGAGCTTTCGGCAATTTTTTTAGCGGCTAAATATTCCTGAAATGCTAGATGGGAGAAGGTATAGGTGTCTCTATACCTTTGGTTGAGTAAACCGCTTTTAACTAGAGGTTTAAGCTCTAGGTCTTGATCTGCATTCTCGGTTTTATAATTCTCAGTTTTATAGGATTTGAGACAGGATTTCAGGTATTTAGATTTGAATATATATTTAGATGCATCGTGGGAGAGCAGAGCTACATGGCTCCAGATTTTTAAGCTGCTTTTTAAACCGTTTTTTAAACTGTGGGGCATGGCTTGAGCTAAAGTTCTACTGGTAATACCTCGCTCATAATCCCATGCTCCTAATTGTAGATCTAGACATTGTTCTAAGATTTCTTGGTAGTTAAAGCTGCGATTAGACTCGAAGTACAAGCACAAAAAAGTTAGAAATAAAGGAGTCTCAGTGAGTTCGTTTAGGGCAGAATTAGTGGAGATCGCTTGGGTAAAATTCTTGATAATATCCTTGTTATTAAACCATTGCCGAATAAAAGTGTGAATTTGCTCCTCATTAAACTTGGCAACCTGCACTTCTGAAAACTGCTCAAACTTATAGTCACAGACCCGTCCAGCAATAAAAATATGATTGCGAGGAAACTGATCGGCTAGGGCTTTAATTTCAATATTTACACGCTTGACTTTAGATATTTCCACTTCATCTATGCCATCTAAAAGAATTAGGAGGTGTCCTTGATTTAGAAGTTGCTCAATAACGTGGGTATCTTTGACTCCATAGGCTAAAAATGCACTCAAAAGATAGTCAGTTAGGGTCTTATCACTTTCAGCAAAATCCCGAACAGAAATGAGAACAGGAACTAGCTCTCCATGAAAATTACTATTCAGGCATTGCAGTGCTAAATACTTTAAAAAAGTGGTTTTGCCGCTACCAACGCCACCAAGGATAATTAATTTGCTATATTCTCTAATCGCCCCCAGAGCAGGTACAGATTTAACTGTAAATCGACTGAGATATTGATCTAAGTCCTCAGAATTTGCATCTCGTTTCAAGCGATCGCCAATTTTTGTCAAAATACTAGAGCGATCTGTAAGTAAATTTAGCTTTTCCCGAAGCTGTCCCACCTCTTCCACAATGTTGATGTTTGTATAAATCTCTTTCAATTCCCTTGGCTCAGTCATATCCAAGACTCTGATCCGATTGCAGCGTTTGGTCAGATTTTCGTGACATTTCTGCCGAACTTCTTGCACTGTACTATCAATACTTAAAGTGACAGTGGGCATGGATGATCGACTAAATAGCTCTTGCCAATTTAACCCTAAACCCTCACAAATTTGAGCGAACATTT
>JBBQHY010000160.1:0-5941 GCA_038324415.1 Pseudanabaenales cyanobacterium
ATGATGTGATGCGATCGCTCTGGCAGTATTATGGAAAACCTGAAATTGGTTATACCGAAGGCGAACTATATCGAGTCATAGAGACCATAGCAGGGGTAAATCTCCAAGACTACTTTCAGAGACATATCCACAGTACCGAGGAACTAGATTATAACTACTATCTTGAACCATTTGGTTTAGAGCTTTATTCTGGCTATGCCCAAAAGTCAGTTTACACAGGGATAACTGTGCGATCGCAAAATGGGATAGCCATAGTTAAATCCGTGGACCCAAGTTCTCCTGCTCAATTAATAGGAATTGATCCAAATGATGAGATTTTAGCGCTTAATAACTTTCGGGTGACGGCTGAATCTTTTGGCGATCGCCTCCAAGACTTTAAACCTCATCAAGAAATTTGCCTTAGCCTATTCAAGCAAGACCAGTTAAAGCAAGTGTACTTAAAACTAGGCAATCCGATTTGCGATCGCTATGTGATTTCTCAAATTAAAAACCTTACTCCGATTCAAAAAGATAATTTAGAGAATTGGCTAGGGTAGAACTTTATATATATGATAAATGTTGGTAAATTACTCAGCAGATTTAGCTTGAGCATTAGAATTAGCGATTACGGTGACAGCCTTAATATTTCGATCTCGACTGCGAGAAGAATCAATACTGACGACTGTATAGGATTTGGCTGATTCAGGTTCACCAACTTGGAGAGTTTCCCCGATCGCAAGGGGAGTATTGCGGTTTAAGGATCCGATAAATCTTTGATGTAGATCCGTCATTAAATATTGCATTAGAAGTCTCTCTTGGCGTTTCTAGAAGGATGGATTTATGGGATGAATGACTGTAATTTGATAGATTAAGTTAGCGCAAACTCAAAATTAGTTTGTGGCTTACTCTTTATATACCACTGTTTCCAGTATCCAAACTGTAAATTTCTATTGCTTTAGCCTACCAAACATTTCACTAGTAAGATTTAATGATAGATTCTGACCTTCAACTTAGTAATTACAACTTTGAATTGCCCAGCGATCGCATCGCCCAAAACCCAGTTGTACCAAGAGATACTTCTAAATTAATGGTGGTGAATTACAATACTACCGAGCATTTACATTTCTGTGACTTGCCGCAGTTATTGCGATCGCCTGATTTATTAGTTCTCAATAATACTAAAGTTATTCCTGCCCGTTTACGTGGCTATAAAGTTGATGCTGAAAATGTTACTGAAAAAGTCAACGGCGTGGCTGTAGAAATCTTATTAATTGAACCGACTGGCTTAAATCGCTGGTTGGCATTGGCGAAGCCTGGCAAAAAATTACCCGTGGGTACCGAGATCATGCTTGGCGATCGCTTTAAGGCTACGGTTATTTCTACAAATGAAGTCACCAGAATTAGAGAAATAGTATTTGAACTCCCCGATGGTACAAACTTTGAGGAAATGCTGGCAGAAATTGGTGAAGTCCCATTGCCTCCCTATATTAAAAATTCTCAATCCACTCCCGATCAATATCAAACCGTCTATGCCCAAACCCAAGGAGCGATCGCCGCACCAACAGCAGGATTGCACTTTACCCAAAGGTTACTTGATGAATTAGCTGAGATGGGAGTTAATCATACCTACATTACGCTCCACGTTGGCATTGGCACCTTTCGTCCCGTAGAAGCTGAAGATATTACCAAGCACAATATTCACCAAGAATGGATAGAGGTTTCTGAAGAAGCGATCGCGGCAATTAAAGAGGCAAAAGCTAAGGGCGGCCGTATTATCGG
The DNA here is from genome assembly GCA_038324415.1 of Pseudanabaenales cyanobacterium. Lineage (GTDB taxonomy): Bacteria > Cyanobacteriota > Cyanobacteriia > Pseudanabaenales > Pseudanabaenaceae > PCC-7502. Next base: position 1,759 of record JBBQHY010000160.1, read on the forward strand.
AGTCGGAACCACAACAGCACGATCGCTCGAAACCTCCAAACTACAACCCTATAGGGGCAAAACAGGATTGATGATCTATCCCAGCTACGAATGGCAGGTTTTAGATGGATTGATTACCAACTTTCATTTGCCCAAATCTAGCCTGTTAATGCTTGTAGCTTCGTTTTTAGATAGTAGGGAGAAGTTATTTGATTTGTATTATGAGGCGATTGCTGAAAAATATCGCTTCTATTCCTTTGGTGATGCCATGCTGATTTGGAGATAATTCTATATAAATAATTTTAGGCGACTGCATATTCTGAAAACTGACGCATGTAAACGGGCTGAAAACCAATTACAATATCCACTTTGGCAATACCCATTTCAACTAAAGCTTGACCAATATCTAGTTCTGTATTATTAATTTACAGCACTTTGATTTCAAATCCGCCACAAAAAGGGTCGCAGGGCGAAGCCCCGTTATGGTTATTACTTTTTTATCTGTGGCACGTTTGATCGTAATTCGCTGTAAATCCAGACTTTTTCATTTTTGATATCTAAATGCATTGAACAACCATAAATGCGTTATTTTTTATTTCAACCAACTCCTAAAACCTGATAATGATCGTGTTCTGTGTCAAATAGAGTTTGGATTTCGCTTTCACCATAAGAAGGCTGGTAGGTGGCGTATTGGTTAAGAATTTCTTTGACGATAGTGGGATAGTTATCGATTTTTGCTAGATTTTCCATATAGCAATCTGTATTAGTTATTGGCTACAAAATCAGCTATTTTTTTATCGAGTAGTTCTTCATAGTTCACTTGGGGTTGCCTAGAATCAGATGATAAGGAAGCGAAACCAACCCCAATCAATAATATGCCAACCATAATTATCCCAATATTCGCATAACCCATAAATTGATCTGAACCCACTAGGATAATACCTCGCCTCAATTTATCCTGAATAGAAAGAATAATAGCAACTCCTAAAGCTAGGAGAAATAATCCAATAATTCCAAGAATACGACCTATATTACGAGCAAGGGCGATATCTGAAGGAGTGAGTTCTCGAATAGCTTTACTTGTTTTTGCCTTGTCTACTAAAGGATGTATATCATTAATAAAAATATTCATCCTATCTCTATCTTTTTTTAGGCTTAAATCTAGCTCTACAGTAGTTACTAATTCAATATGCTCAAGTAATTTATATAAAGTGGCAGCGTCCCAAATAGTCCCACAATTAAGGCAAACATTAGCAGTGATTGTTTCGCTCTTACCTTTCCCTGTTACAGCACCTAAAGCCCCACCTAATACTCCGAATAATGCCCAACCTGCGATCGCACGTCCCCAGTTAACATTTTGTCTGCTATCGATCTTTAGCTGAATATCACCTGAACCACAGTTCGGACAATTTGCCATAATCAAATCCTACTAACCGTGTCAAAAGGCTATCATTCCAAAGGCGATCACACAAGTAGATATCTTTTATAGGTTTAGACTCTTCAGATACTTAGGGCTTCCTGAATAAATGCGAAAAGTATACTAGCTAAAGATTTTAAGCTTTTTTTGCCTAAACAAGCGCAAGGTTATAGCATCTAAACGCTCAAAACCCTTGCACTTTCTTAGAAAATCGCTGGGTAAATTTGGGAAATACGCGACAAAATACTATTTTTCAAGCTGTATTACCTCTAAATTCGCTCTATAAACTTTTTCAGGAAGCCCTACTTATAGCTGATATTCCTCAAGTACACATTAAAGTATCAAGGCTTAGACCGATCAATACTTTGACTTGCTCCCGTAAATCTAATTTTTACCTTAATTTACCAGCTTGGCTTAGTTGATCCGCTTCTTCGGGACTAATCGACCAGCCCATCGCACCCGCATTCTGTTGAGCCTGACTTGCAGTTTTAGCCCCCGGTATTGGTATAACTTTGCTTTTGTCATTACTTTGAAACATCAACCAGTTCAGAGCAACTTGGGCAATCGTGCGATTATACTTAGCTGTAATATCTTGTAGTATTTGCAATAATGGCTCAATTTTTGTCAAGCCTTCAGGACTAAATCTGGGATCGATTCTTCTAGCACCAGTGGGGCGATCGCTACCAACTCGATATTTTCCCGTCAGTAAGCCCTGCGCTAAAGGACTATATGCCAAAATCGTCACGCCTAGTTCTTGGGCTGTAGCTAAAATGCCATTAGTTTCAATTTCTCGATTTAACAGTGAGTACCGCACTTGATTTACAGCCAGTTTCACCCCTTGCTCTGCTAAATAGCCATGAGCTTCCCGCATCTGACTTGCCGAATAGTTACTAATTCCCACCGACTCAATCCTGCCGTTTTTAACTTCTTCTGCCAAAGTCTGCATTAAATTCTTTTGACTGATTAAAAAGCTGACGGGTTGATGGACTTGATATAGAGCAATCTTAGAAACCTGAAGACGTTTTAAACTTGCAGTTATGGCATCTTTTACCACTTGAGCATTGAACCGCCAAGGTAGGGGCATAAATTTGGTAGCAATTTGAACTTTAGCTGATCGATCTCCAATCTCCTGTAAAAATTCACCGATCAGCCGCTCCGATTCTCCTAAACCATAGACTTCAGCCGTATCAAAAAATGTAATTCCAGATGATAAAGATTCTAAAAATGCATCTCTAACTTTGTCTTTATCCTTAGCTGGAGCGTAATCCCAAAATAAATTATCGCCCCAAGCCCAAGTCCCTATCCCGATCGCTGGAAATTCAGTTTTGTTTATAGTCATCTTTAATTAAACTCGAATATATTTTATTTAACCAGATGTACCTAGATGCCCGCATGTCCCATAGCGATCCCTGTGACCAACATTCCAATTACTAAAAAAGGTTGAGCACTAGCTTGGTACTTAACATCATTTTTCAGTGGATTCCGCAAATAATACATATCCTGAAATGTAATTTGAGGAATAATCAACAACATTAAGATAGACGCATACAACTGCTCACCAACGGTAACTAAATAAGCAGCAATGCCAATTTGGAATACATCAATCATCACCGATGAAATCAAAGCCGCTCGATCTACCCCAAACATCACAGGTAAGGATTTTAGTCCCAATGTGCGATCGCCTTCCACACTCTTAAAATCATTAACAATAGCAATCCCCAAACCCGCCAAACTATAAAACATCGTGATTGCCACAATTTTCCAATTGAGTTCACCAAATAAAGCATGACCTACGCACCAAGGTAAGGTTATATAACTTGCACCTAAAGCGTAACTACCGAGCCAACCATTTTGCTTAAGTTTCAAAGGTGGAGCCGAGTAAATGTATGCCAAAAAGGCACCGATACCAGCGATTTTCGTAACTGTAAATGATTCATGTCCTGCCCACAGGTCTAAAGCCACAGCGATCGCCATTCCGACAATCAACAAAATCCAAATTTGGGCGATCACTTGCTTTAAGGAAATTGCCCCAGACGGAATTGGACGATAAGGTTCGTTAATCGCGTCAATCTCGCGATCATAGTAGTCATTCATGATCTGGGTATAACCCGTCATAATTGGTCCAGACAGCAGCATACAGGCAGCGGAAATCAAGACATTTTCTAAAGTCCAAGTATATTTACCTGAAGATGCTGCTCCACAGATTACGCCCCACATCAAAGGAATCCAAGTTATAGGCTTCATTAATTGCAGTCGCAGCTTCCAAATCGAAGTTTCAGTTGCCGTCGCTCCTTTCATTCCTAACATCTGACGAGTCCGCAGGTCATTAGCACTCAAATTATTAGGTGAATTATCAGAATTTTCTAAACTCATGGATTTATGTCAGTACTACTTCAAAATCATCGCATTAATCAAAGTTATCTAGACAACACAGTATTACTTAAGTTTTAAATAAGCTAAATTTTTTTTAGAATATTAACTAAAAAATAAAATTAACAAAAAGATACAAATAAAGTGTATATTTATTTCATAGGGAAACCTAATAAATAAATATACATAACCAAACAGCCATTATGACCACAACAGTACAAAGACGCGAAAGCGCCAGCGTATGGGAACAATTCTGCCAGTGGGTAACCTCCACCGACAACCGCCTCTATGTAGGATGGTTCGGCGTATTGATGATCCCTTGCCTACTAGCAGCAACCATCTGCTTCACCATCGCCTTTATCGCAGCACCACCAGTCGACATCGACGGTATCCGTGAACCAGTCAGTGGTTCCTTAC
>JBBQHY010000161.1:0-5931 GCA_038324415.1 Pseudanabaenales cyanobacterium
TTCTCGATTTTCTCCAAACTGTTCATGATGAAGTTGATAGGTTATCAATTATCAGCTTCCATCATTAAGTGGTCTGTCTACTATGGCTGACCACTTTTTTTGACTGGTAATATCAGATTTTAGTCTAAACTCCAGTTGTAATCGGAATGAGAGCATAAGAATATGGTCATAACTTTTTAAACCGCCTTCTCTCTTTCTTAAAGGCTGCTTTTAGTATCTGTAGAAATGTTTGCCACTTTATTATTTTATTCATGTTACCTGGAACTACTTCAGCAGGTCTAAGCTTCAACTAGGATTGTAGCCAATGACTGTGTTAAGACCATGCAGTTGGTTACTCTTGATGGAAATATCTAATAATAGTTTCAAGACTTTCACGTAACACCAGTTAGGCACGTAACACCAGTTAGGAAGATAGAAGTTCGGTTTGGGCTGAGAACCCTAAGTGTCGATATGCTGCGGGTGTAACAATTCTGCCCCTGGGTGTGCGGTTGAGATAGCCGATTTGCAAGAGATAGGGTTCATAGACCTCTTCTATGGTTTGGGTATCTTCACCTGTAGATGCCGCCATTGTGTCCAAGCCTACAGGGCCGCCGTTAAAGTTTTCGATCATCATTGTTAATAACTTGCGATCAATCCAGTCTAGGCCACGGGGGTCAACACTAAATAGTTCTAGGGCAGCAGTTGCGATCGCCCCATTAATTTCGCCATTTGCTTTAACTTGGGTATAGTCTCGCACTCGTTTTAGAAGTCTATTGGCAATTCTGGGTGTACCCCTAGAGCGACGGGCAATTTCGGCGGCACCTTCAGGATCAATTACGGTTTCTAGAAGCTTGGCAGTACGGATGACAATTTCCGTAAGTTCATCGACTTCGTAAAAGCGTAAATGTTGGATAAATCCGAAGCGATCGCGCAAAGGTGAAGATAATGCGCCAATTCTCGTGGTGGCACCAATTAGGGTAAATTTATTTAAGCTGACACTGCGAATCCGTGCCGAAGTTCCCTTACCAATCGTGACATCTAATCTGTAATCTTCCATGGCGGAATAGAGAATCTCTTCGGTAACTTTGGGTAGTCGATGAATCTCATCTATGAATAAAATATCGCCAGCTTGAAGAGATACCAATAAACCTGCGACATCACGGGGGCGTTCTAGGGCAGGGGCTGAGGTGATTTTGCATTGCACCCCCATTTCTGCTGCCACAATCAAAGCAAGGGAAGTTTTACCTAGACCTGCGGAACCATAAAATAAGAGATGATCTAAGGGAGAGTTACGAGATTTTGCAGCGGCGATCGCAATATTTAGAAGTTCCTTTAATGCCTTTTGTCCGATATAATCAGTCAGACTTTGGGGACGAATGCTTTGTTCGGGCTTAACTTCGGCCTCACTAATTTGCTCTTCTGATGTGGCTTCAGCAGTAAGAAGGGATTGCTCTGGGATTCCTTTAGGACTGGTCTTTGGGGTAATTTTAGACTCTGGTTTAACCTTCGGTTCAGATTTAACTTTTTCTTCTTGGGATTTGGAATTAAAGGAGTTGCTTTGACTTGAAGAAATAATCGCCATAAGTTTAATTTTACTTTCCCCTTTCAATTTTAGTTTCTAACTAGTGCTATATGGAGCGAAGATCGCCCTTACCCATTGCCCTTTAGGCGACAGTCTTAAAGTTTTCCACATAATAATTGCAATTGGGGAAAGATCATAGCCTAATTCACTTTTACCAACTCTTCAGGATGGCTGGGGGGAATATCATCCGCCACAATTAAGCCTTCAATTACTGACTTCACAATTGGGGCAGCAACTGTGGAACCAAAGGCATCACTTCCTTTAGGCTCATCAACCACAGCTAAAATTACATATCTGGGTCGATCCGATGGGAAAATCCCCACAAAGCTCGTGATTTTGGCATTAATATAGGTGCCATTAAGAGATTTCTGAGCAGTTCCAGTTTTGCCACCCAAGCGATAGCCAGGAATGCGTGCGGGTTTACCCGTTCCTTCTTGCACCACGTTTGTCATCATTTTCAAGACCTCTTTAGCAGTTTCAGGCGAAAATACCTGACGTGGAGGAGAAAAGTTGTTGATGGTTTCGATTTTCCCATTTTCATCTACCAAGCCTCGAACCACGTGGGGTGTAAGCTTTTTACCTCCACTTGCTAAAATTCCTTGCATTTGCAGCATTTGAATTGGCGTCATGGATAAGCCTTGACCAAAAGCCGCCGTAGCAGGTTCAATTACTTGTTCTAAAAATATATCCCTTGGCTTAATGGTACTGGATTCTTCGGGATGAAGATCGATGCCAGATTTGCTGCCTAAGCCGATCGCTTGGAGTCCTTTGTAGTAAACCGATGGCTTCATTTGCTCGACAATATGCACCATACCCACATTACTTGATCGCTCTAGAATTTGACTCACAGTTAGGGCTCCACCACCACCACTGGTTTCATAATTAAAGTTTGCCACCTGCCAGCCGCCAATAGTCAAGGAACCTTCGTCGTTAAATACTTGATTGGGTTGAATGGCTTTTTCTTGGAGAGCGATCGCCACATTTAAGGGCTTAAAGGTTGAACCCGGCTCGTAGAGATCAGACACAGCCCAATTTCTCAGTAGGTCTGGGGTTTTGCTGTAGTTGTAAAATTGATTAGGGTCGAAGTTCGGTTCAGTGACTAAAACTGGTAACTCGCCATTGCTGACATCCATCACTAATACTGTCCCACGTTTGGCATTGAATTTTTTTAAGGCTTGTTGTAACGACTGACGGGCAAGACGTTGGAGGTTTTCATCTATGGTTAATTGAAGCTTGTGGCGATCGGTATGAATAATCTTGGTGGGAACATCAGCAGGCACTAATCTGCCTCTACCATCTTGGCGTACATCTACGGTTTTTTCAGGTTGAATTAAATATTTTTCTTGGGTTAGTTCAACCCCTGCCTGTCCTTTTTGGTCAGAATTCACATAGCCAATTACTTCAGATGCCAAATTTTGCTGCGGATAGAAACGCTGATTTTGTTCTACCAGTTCTAGCCCGTCCACCCGTTCACCATTGATTTTAATGCGGCGAATTTGATTAGCAATAGATTCAGATATCCACTTTTTAATGGGAACAGTATAGGCATCCAGAGATAATAGGGACTGCAATTTCTGGGCATCTTCATTCAGAATCGGAGCGAGTTGGGCAGCAATATCCTTGGGGTGAAATTTTGAGTACAGATAGGGATGGGCAGAAAGATTATAGATGGGCTTATCGATCGCCAAAAATGTCCCACGCCTATCAATAATGGGTCGACGCGGTGCAAAGGAGGTAAGGCTGCGAGCTTGTTGTTCTGTCGCCTTTTTTTGGAGACTTGCACCCGTACTAACCTGTAGATAGAAAACCCTTATGCATAGAGCGATCGCCACTAAAATTAAAAGAACCCAGACCATTAATAATCTGCCAAAGCTTTGGGATGAATATACAGGAACCTTAGATTGTCGTCTTGAAGAGCGGACAGAAGTTTTCATTTTAATTAGCGGTAAATTCTTAACAATCTGCAGTAACTATACTTCAGCGATCATAGTGCAGCGATCACAGTTCAGCAATTACAGTGCGATGACGAGGGCTATTGGCAATGATAGAGATATTTTGAAAACCAGATTTCGCGATCGCATCTTCTAAATCTAAGCTGAAATACTGATCTAAATAGGGTTCAGTACTTTTTAATAGCGTCAAAATATAAGGCGGCATCTTGGCATAAATCTCGGAATTAGGATTCATATCCATAATTGCCAAATGTCCGTGGGGGCGCAGTAATCTTTTTACCTCTGCCAAAATTTCTAGAGTGGAGGTTTGAGGCAGTTCATGGCACACTAAAAAAATTGAGATTAAATCAAAGGCTTGATCAGGTAATCCCGTAATTTCGGCGGCAGCATGGATGAGATTAATATTTTTGCTAAGGGCAGATTTACTGATATTACAGTCGGCGATCGCTAAAAAGTAAGGAGATAAATCTAAACCAGTAATTTTGGCATCAGGATAAATTTCCGCCAAAGCCAAGGTACTCATGCCTACACTACAGCCTAGATCCAGAATATCTTGGGGATATTTTACCTGTGCTTGCACCAGATCGTGATAACTTTGCCGTAATAGAGCATCACCCTTGGCATTAGTATCACCCCATACCCTTGAATGCACGGCATAGGCAGCTACTTCGACCTCGGTTGCCGCATCCCAACCCAAGTTCCCATCATCATAGGCATGAAAAGGACGGATGTAATATTCAGGATAATCAAGCTGTGGATTTTCTACCTTTAGGCGTTTAGTTTCAAGGTCTTGCGATCGTAAATCATCAACCATACCCTGCCACGATATCCCAATTAAAGCTGCCCGCTCAATCATCATTTTTCGAGCTTTTTGCTTGGCATAATTTGCTAAAGGTTTAACTGATAGCAAGCCATTTACCAAACCTGTCATTAAATTAGGAGTTGCTACCATGTTTATTAAGAGTTAAAAAATTAAGAGTTAAAAAGTTAAGAGTTAGAAGGTTAAATAAAATTAAAAGAAAATGACCCTAGCATCCAAGCCCTGCGATCGCATAGTCAGATTAAGAATCTCTGCACTTGAGCGATCGGGATAGCCCTGTACCTCAATGTAAATACCCTGTTTAGAAGAAGTAAGTTTTGCCGTCGGCACAATGGTCTGCGCTTTTGCCAGAACTGCCTCTTCCGTAGATGGAATAATCACAAAAAAGCGATTTCTTACAGCTTCCTTCACTTCACGATTCTCATTAACATTGGGCGGGGCAGGTAAAGGCGTAATTATGGGAGGAGTAGATAGAATTCTTGCCCCATTAGGATTAGGAGTAGCCGGAACATCAGGCAAGGCTATAGATGAACGGGTGATGGGAATGCTAGTTGGAGGGTTCGCAGGAATTACCGTAGATATTTTTGGAGGTTGCCCCTGAGTTGCAAGCATTTGAGCATTTAAACCCGAACGCTTCAGATCATCAACTCGGTTTTGGGCAAGGTCAAGATTATTAAAACGTCCAATTTGCACTACTCTCTGCCCAGAATCTAGACTGCTGACAAAAGCATCAGGCGCAATGGTTCTAACCCTCGGCAGACTAGCAGGATCGGAAATGTAAACCAAATACTGAGTAATATTAGTTGAAGTTGGATTGATACCCCTGCGAATAGTTACGTCATCAGGAAAAGATACATTTTGAGCATTAGCAGAATACATCTGCCCCAGAGCTAATCCGAGTAAGATGCCTGTGCCAGCTAGATGGTCTTTCAATTTAGACATAGATAGGGAAATTTGAGTGCAAGTTTGGGGCTAACTTAGCATACGACACGCCCTTTTGCAATCAAGTTATTAGACAAAGTAGAGATTATAATAAATATATCTGGATGCCTAATATCCCAAGCATAATTGATTTTGAATCTGACCTTTTCTTTTAGTTACTCATATTAGGGATACGAAATTTAGTTTACAAAATGAATCGATATTTTTTTTGAGCAAACTAAGAGCTAGGTCAACTTAGCAAAAGGGATTGATCTGTCTACAAAGGGAAAAAATACAAAATCCAAAGGTAAATTAAAGGATGAATCTGGTTCGGACTTTCTTGCCTAATAATTTCGCAGCGATCGCTTATTGTAAATTATTGATGATTAGCCAAGGATCTAGATTAGATTTAATCTTGATTTATTAACTACTAATGAGCTAAGACTAGAACATAAATTAGATTCATTAAAAACTATGGCAGATATTGTTGATATTGCAGTTAGTGCAGGAGCATTCACAACCTTGGTCGTAGCTGTACAAGCGGCAAACCTAGTTGATGTCTTAAAATCTCCAGGTCCTTTCACAGTCTTTGCACCCAATGATGATGCTTTTGCCAAATTGCCCCCTGGAACAATTACAACCTTGGTGCAAAATATTCCGCAATTAACGAGAATATT
>JBBQHY010000162.1:0-5918 GCA_038324415.1 Pseudanabaenales cyanobacterium
GTCCATAGTCGCTGTTCCGCAATTATGCCTGCAAACAAAAATCCAACTAATGCTGAAAAACTAGCAATACCTAAATCCAGATTTAACTTAGTAGCGATCGCTTGATTTTTAAAGTTCTTAATTCCAGTAGATTTAGTTTGCTTACCCATAATCTTAATCTCCTGTTTTAATATTACTAATCTTTATCTTCAAGATCTTCAAGTTCGATCATCGCTGGAACATCAACAGTTTCAAGCCTAGGTACAGATTTAATACCCGTATCGTCCAGCCTAGACATTAACGCTTCAGGCAAGCGGAAGAACTGAATACCTGCGAGCAATTTCTGAGCTAGATCTCCCATTTGTTCAGCTTGAATGCTAGTACTCCGAGTCAGGCTAGCAGTTTCAGTTGCTAATTTATCAATTTCACTCATATACTGCACTGTGGCTTCGGCGGCATCAGCAATCTTAACGCTAGACTCCGTAATACTCTGACCAGCATTTACCACCAGTTCCGTTACGGTTTGAATATCGTAAAAAGCCGCTTGAGACTGCTCTACCCCAGAGTTAAATCCCTCTACCAGTCCACCTAAGCTTTGCACTTCCGAGTCGATCGCCGTTACTACTGATTGAATTTGGGCTGTGCGTTGTTGTAGTACCGCTAACCCTTCATTGGTTTGATTTGCCAGATTATTTACCTGCCCAGCGATCGCTTCAAATTCACGAGCAACCCCAATAAACTGCTTGGGATCCCTTTGTTCAGCAGCACGAGCAGCAACCAGCGTTGCATTAATTGCCAGCACCTGAGTCAAAGCCGCAATTTGCCCTTGATCCTGCACGAATTGTTCGGCTAACCCCACAAACTCACCTAGGGTTTTCATCTTTTGCACAATTTGGGCAGAACCCTTTTGCAAGACTGAAATGCCCTCGGTCAAGGTATTAATTGCCACCTGTCCCTGTTCTACGGTGGACTGGGCGGTTAGTAGAGATTTATTAGCAGCACTAGCTTTAGTTGCCGAATCTTGAGCCGCGATCGCCACTTCTTCAGTTAGAGATACACCCTGTGCCACTGACTGCGCCTGTTCTACGGTATTATCCGCCACCACCTTTGCTAGTTTCTGTAAATCCTCAGCACCCTTTACTACTTGCTGAGTTGTCCCTAGCACACGAGCAATAATTTCTGCTAGTTGTTCCCTCAGCCTATTCAAAGTATCAGCAACTAGACCCGTGGCGCGATCGCTCACTTCTGCTTCTACGGTCAAATCTCCTTCTTCCATTGCCGATACTACATCTAGCAGACCCCCCACCTCATCTTCCAAAAATTCAGCCTCAGCTTGAGATTCTTGGGTTTGATTTAGACGTTCCTGAGCCTGAACTGCTGCTGATACTTCATCTCTAATTTTCTGCTCATTAAAAGCAATTTGATTAATAAGCTGATAAAACGATGTCGATAACTGATCGATTTCATCTTGGTTAGTAAAATCAATCACAGCTTCATCCCTTGATGCTGAGATTTTTTGGCATTCATCTAGGATTGGCTTGAGGCGATTATTAAGCTGACGCACAAATATAAATACGATAATACCCAAGAGTCCCGCCACACTCAACGAAGCTAAAAGTGTCACCCCTAAAATTGGGGCAATAACTGTTGAATCTGGTACCACAGCCATCATCAGCCAATTGGTGCTAGGAATTCGCCGAAAAGCGACAAAGTTTCCTCCCAACTGCACTATGCCCGCATCGCCTTTTTGGATATCTGTCCATACCTGCTTAAGCTGGGGAATAGATTCAAAACTACTCAAATCCTTAGCTTTAGCTAAATCAGGTGGATAGGATAAAATGTTACCTTTATCACTAAGAATGGCAAAAAATCCATCATCATCAATAACAGAACCCGCAAATTTTTGATTGATTGCAGTAAGGTTAACATCAGCACCTACTACTCCCAATAATTGCTTTTGATCATTAAAAAATGGTTTGATAAACGTAGTCATCGAGATACCATAAAATTTATATGGCTCCATCCACACAGCCTTACCTGCGGCTACAGGTTGTTTATAATAATCTTTACTAGGATAGTTATCACCCTCAAATAAATCGGAAAATAAAATATCGCTATTGGGGGCAGATAGAGGAGTTCCAGCCTTTTCATCACCAGTTACATCTTTTTGATCTCGATAAAAATAGGGATAATACCATTGGCGATTTGTTACTAATTGATTCGGTGCCTGCCCCAAGCCAATAGCGATCGCTAAATCCAAAGTCTTAAAATGTTCAAACACCATCTGTTTATAGGCGTCAGGATCTTTAACTCCCTGTTTGTGTAAATACTGAGCAGAGGCAATCAAACTATTAACTGACTGTTGAACGGGTAGAAGTTCACTTTCAACTAAATTAACTTTACTGTTCAAAGACTGCTCAATTTGCCGCTTTGCGCTACTTACTAATTCTTCATAAAAAAAGTAAGATAGCCCTGCTAATCCAATCAAGGCACTACCTAGCACATAAATAAATAACCTAGAACCAAGAGAATTCCTAATCTGCATAGTAGGATTTTTGACAGGTTGCACAGAGGGACGATTTAGAGATACTTGACCTAAAGACATAGAAGCTTACCTAGTTAATTATCTTGATTAATTACAAATAGTTTTTACAAAAAGTGCGATTCTGATTTACTAAAAATTTTAAAAAGAACCAGTTATAGTTGGATGCCAACGCTGCGGCTCCCAAATAGTGTTCCCCAAGTAAGACCATAAACCTTCTAATCTCAGATATTCCGTAGGGTTTAATTTATCGCCCATTTGCAGATACTGGTCAGAGGAAATACTACTAATTACTCGGTCAACCACTAATCCTGCCCCCGCGATCGCCTCAACCTCATCGGATAATCTAACTACAGTAATCTTTTCAGGAATTAGTACTTTAATCCCCAATAAAATTTGCTTGAGAGAGATTAAAGGTACGATTACCCCCTGTTGATGCACAAGCCCCAGTACTGAAGGGTCAAAAAAAGGGGCAGGGAGAAGTTCAGACCGATCAACAATCATCACCTCCGCCACAAAGGCATCAGGGCAGACCAGATTTATACTTCCCAGACCTGCTAAAACGTATCGACTATAGGATGGAAAAGCGCCTTGAGTAGTCATTTAACTTTTTGCAAAGCCTCCTGTAATGCCTCACGATTGACTGGCTTTGGTAAATAATCATCGGCTCCAGCTCTTTTAATCCCATAGTCTATTTCAAGCTTTGTGCGTTTAGTAGAACTAAAAATCACATACTGGTTTGAAGTTTCGGGCGTAGAGCGAATTTGCCTGAGAAACCTATAGCCATCTAAATCTGGCATGACCACATCTAAAAAAACAGCCTTATAATTACCAAGGACAATTTTGTCTAAAGCACCTTCAGTGGTTTCACAGACATCTACTTCGTGCCCCAAGTCTTGGAGTAAAGACCTAAGTAAATGTCTCTCAGCCGCGCTATCATCGATTATTAAAAAGCTACCCACCATAATAATTTACGTTTTGCTCTACAAAATTTTTTCGACGATATTAATTATTCACAATTGCACTTAAGCACAATAGATTAGACAAGTACATCTGAAGGTAATGGAGCCACCTCTCTCAGAAGCGATCGCAGTTGCTCCCGAAATGTCTCCGTATCCTCTGAGGTTCTGGGTTTAGCAATAAATTTACAGCTTGCCCACTTTGCCCTAAAACTATTCGTCATACTATTTTCAGCCGTTACCATGACCAAAGGAGTGGCTGCTAGACTAGGTTGCCGTCTAATCTGCTTAATTAGTTCAAATCCGTTTAATCCAGGCATATTTATATCTAAAAATACCACCGAAGGATTATGGGTCAAGATCATTTGAGTGGCATTCGTAGCATCATCAGTCAGGTTAACTTGATAACCCCAACTAGTGAGTAAATCTCTAAACTGCCGAAGTAAAACTGGCGAATCATCAACCACAAAAATACTGGGTTTACCAGCAACGGTATCAACTCGAATAATCTCTGGGGGAGCAGAACTTAGACTATCGAGATGCTCTCGCTCTGGTATGGGTAGGATGGAGACAATATTTTTCTGCGCCAACTTATCAAGCAATAAAGCACTACGATAAATAGGCTGCTTAAAACTATCGGCGATTTCGCAAATCCGATGCTGTCCTGTTGTAACTTTGGCGAACATCGGAAAATTATCATTCCCAACCCTAGCCAACATATTGGCAGCATCCATTAACTGTACGGTTTGGTATGGATGCTTAACACATTGAAATTGTTGCCATTGTCTAGCTTCGCTGTTAGCCTTAGTTTCCAGTAGTGGTAGCTGCCATACAGGAAGGTTAGAATTTAGACCATTGATTGGTCTCCACATAAAGGAAAATTTATCCTCTAGATGTAAAGCCAGCATACTTTCCAGTAAAACTTCCTTCAGTACGGCTTTAGTTGGTTCGGGATAACGTTTAAAAACTTGAGTAATAAATGGATAGGAATAGGGCTTAGAACTTTGCTTTTGATCCCACTCAGGTAATCTGGCAAACTGCATTCCAGCATTGGCAAATTTACGGGTTAGGGTTTGCATAACTTGTCCATCTTCTTCCATTAGTACAAGTCCCCCCATTTTCATAAGTATTTTCCATTTATGATATGGAGTCTCGACTTGCAAAATGCCCGTAGAACGAACGATCACCCGCATAGCTGCAAGTAACGTTAATAAAGATGTATCATTAACTATTTGCCCTTCTACTGGACCGCTTATGGGTGCAGAATCGGAGACGCGAGAAATTTGCTGATCTACAATACTCTGAAGTATTTCTTCTTGGAAATTAGACATGACAAAAACTCTATGCCAATTTTAATAGTATTAGATTTGAACATAATGCCTATATACCGATCTAAAGACTGATAGATAGAACTACAATATATGACTCAAAACCTGCCATACATGTCGATATAATAGCAGTAACTTAAGAAATATTCACCCTATTGATTTTAATTTTAAGGAATTTACAACTATCTATTGGGAGATGTATAAAGGACTTATACCTTCAAAGTCAAATCTATAATCTTCGGTAGGATCAAGCTTACGGGTTGAGGCTCTGGTTTTTTCTCAGGTTTAGGAGTAGGGATTAGGAACAAAACTGCTGAAGCGATCGCTAAGCTGCTAACTCCGATCAAAGTTGGCAAGAGAGATACTACAGATTTAGTAGCCGAGATCGCGGATGCAATTACCACATTGAGATTCAATAAAGTTTGCGGATCAGTGCACAGGCTATCAATGCTTTCCACTAGATCAAATAGTTGCACGGTATTCAAGTTGACTTCGATATCTACTTTGGTATCATCTCTGGTATCAATAGATTTAACCTTAAGCTTATGTAAATGTAATCCTATGGGCTCTAAACTTACTAACTGACTGGCAACGACTATGGGCTCCTTAGTCTGTAAGATTTGAGCATATTTACCAGTAGATTCGATTAAATGATCTAATAATTCTCTCCCCCCAGAAATACTAGAACCATTGTGATGAAACTTACATTCAAAACCTGTCAAGATTGATAATTTGTCATCGCCCTCAGCACTAATGCCTTCGATTTGGAGAGTGCAACTGGGTAGACTATAAACGCGTTGGATGGGCATAGTTAATTTCTGCTTGCGATCGCTGTAGAACTAAGTAAATTACTCCAAAGTCTTCGCTCCCCTAAACTGCCACTACAAAATAATAATTGGGTTAAAAGATGAGTGCTAAGATCTCTAATTTCTTGATCACTGAGTACAGAAGGTGATCGCATACGGCTTAAAAACAATTCATGAAATTGCTGCAAATAAGATTCTAAGTAGCCAAGATTTTGTTGTAATCCCAAAACCTCAATTTTACCCTCTCCGACTTGATAACTTGTAGTCACTAACAAACGGAGACGAGTGTTAGCCCGTTTAGCAA
>JBBQHY010000163.1:0-5910 GCA_038324415.1 Pseudanabaenales cyanobacterium
TAATATTTGATATGTTTGCTTGCGAAATTTCTCGATTTTCTCCAAACTGTTCATGATGAAGTTGATAGGTTATCAATTATCAGCTTCCATCATTAAGTGGTCTGTCTACTATGGCTGACCACTTTTTTTGACTGGTAATAACAGTTTTTAGTCTAAACTCCAGTTCTAAGCTATTTTGGGCACTTTTCAAGGCATCCGCAGGTGTATTTTTTTGTAATAACGTAGCTTCGATCGCTCTGCCTAGACTTTCGGAAATGCGAGGATAGTCTGCTAACAATGGACGGGTATGACCAGAGGACATCTGCTTGATAAAAATATCAATTTCGGGTTGTTCATTTACATAGTTCGCATAGACTTCGCTTTTTTGGGACTTGAGATTAATTGGTAAATAACCTGTCTCTGTTGCCCAAGTAGTCTGAAATTCTTCACTTGCCACATATTCCGCAAATTTCCAAGCTGCACGCTCGCGCATGGGATCGGTCTTAAATAAAAATAGATTTTCGCCGCCAATGGCAGTTGCAGATATGCGATCGCGGGGAATCGGCATTACCCCAAAATCTATGCCTTTTTGCTTCATATAGCGCAGTGCCCATGAACCACTAATCTGCATTGCCACTTTGCCCGAGACAAAATTATCCTCTTCATATCCTCGTTCGGGCTGAGACAGGATAGCAGCATCGGTTTTAACTAAGTCTAACCATAGTTGCAGGGCAGTTTCCGCTTCAGGGGTATTTAGTTTCGGGTCTTGATTTGTCAGAATTTCCCCTTCAGCACTCCACAAAAAAGGCAACCACATAAATACTGTAAATTCACCCTTGCCCAAAGGTAAAAAGATACCATGCTGATTATTAGCACCACTGGTTAATTGGTTAGCAACTTCCTTTAATTCTTGCCAAGTTTGAGGTAAATTCTTAATTCCTGCGGCTTCAAATAAACTAGGACGATAGAAGATTGCTACATTATTTGCACTAAAAGGGATTGACCAAGTACGCCCATCTAGGTGCATTGTAGATAGTAGAGCGGGATCAATTTCACTTTTAACTGAGGAACTCTCCAAGAAATCATCTAAGCTGCGAATGGCATCTAGTTCGATTAATCTTCCCGTGAGCGTGGGGTTATACCAAAGTAAATCGGGCACAGCATTGCCTACAACCGCCGCAAGAATTTTGGGAATTTGCTGATCTGGTTGCCCCACATATAGTGACTCGACAAACACCTGATTTTGGCTTTGATTAAACTTGTCTACTAATTTTTGTAGTACCTGTCGATTGGTGGGTGGATTTACGCCTTGCCACAGGGTAATTTGCACTTTGCCCCTATTAGCATCATTATTAAAATTGGGACTACAGCCGCTAATTAGCAGGATCAAACCCAGTAGGATTGCAAAAAATAATTTCATGGCAATTTCATAGCAATCTTAGGGCTTAATGATCAGACTCCATTCACGGCGATCGCTTTGCCAAACCACATCACTAGACTCGCCTACAACAATCGGTCCCCAGTAGGTTCGAGAGCCATCGATCGAAAAGGCAAATAGAATATCTCCTTTTTTTACCTTGACCCGATCTTGAGGCAAGGATAGTTGTAAGCCCTGACTTCCGCCTTCACCTGGAGCAAAGTCCCAATTTAAGGGTTCTAGATTTGGTGATTTTACCTGCAACACTAACCGTACAGGATGTTCAGTCAGATTGCCAACCCGCAAAGTTCCCTGCCCTGCGATCGCCTTAATGGATTTTGGATTGGATTTTACACTATTGGCACTAATTGGGGCTTGGGTACTTACAACGGGCGCAGTTTGAGGTAGGTAGCGTTCAGTTTGAGAACTAAATTTTTGCCATACTCCGATTGCCAATACAGACAAAGCTATCCCCAACATAATCGGGTAGACTTGCTTGGAGTTAATGAATTGCATTTGGAGGTCTAATTTGGAGTCTAGATATATTCTATGGACGGATTCTAGCAAATGGTTTAACTATTGGCTGAACTATTTTTGGGAATCAGTGGGGATCACTTTTTTTCGACCTTGGGGATCATAATAGTTGGGTTTAACGACTTGAGGAGTGCGGGCAATCACCAAAGCATTAGAATCCACATCCCCAGTTACAACTGATCCTGCTCCGACATTCACGTTATCGCCAAGGGTAATGGGAGCCACTAAAACTGAATTTGAACCGAGCTTCGTGCGATCGCCCACAATAGTTTGATGTTTATTAAATCCGTCATAGTTTGCAGTAATCGTTCCCGCCCCCACATTCACTTGAGTTCCCAAAGTGATATCACCTAAATAACTGAGATGAGCCGCATTTGTTCTATCCCCCACCTTTGCCTTTTTTAGTTCCACAAAGTTACCAATCCGACAGCGATCGCCCACCACTGAAGCTCCACGAATTCTGGCAAAAGGACCGATCTGACAATCTGCGCCAATTTCGCTTTCTTCGATTACGGAATAGGCAACTTGGCAGTTAGAACCGACTGTACTATCAGTAATAAAACTATTAGGACCAATGGTAGTGCCAGAAAGAATTTTAGTTTTCCCTCTGAGATGAGTTTGGGGTTCAATCGTCACATCAGCAGACAGTTCCACGGTGTCATCGATGGTGATGGATTCAGGTAAAATCATGGTTACTCCTGCCCGCATCCATTTTTCTCTAGTTCGAGTTTGAATAACTTGATGGGCGTGATTTAATTGCAGGCGATCGTTAATGCCAAAACTCTCTTGATAGTCAACGGCATCCACGGCAATTACAGTTTGCAGATAATCAAAGACTTCAGTTAAGTAATATTCCCTTTGGGTATTAGTATTTGTGAGCTTGGGCAGTGCGATCGCCAATTCTTGCCAATTAAAGCAATACACGCCAGAACTTACCCGTTGATTGAGGCGTTGGGTTTCGGTGCAGTCTTTATGCTCGATTATTCTTTCAATTACAAAATCTTGATTGCAAAATACTCGACCATAACCCGTTGGATCGGGCAGTTGTGCCGTTAAAACCGTAGCACTGGCATTTCTTTGTTGATGCACAGCTACTAAATTTTGGATGGTTTCTGCCCGTAATAAGGGCGTATCCCCCGTCAACACCACTAAATTTCCTGTAAATCCATCTAAAGGTGCTAATAACTGCTGAATGGCATGACCAGTTCCAAGTTGAGGAATCTGATCTACAAATTCCAAGTTGGGTAGCTGTGACAAAGCCGATTCTACAGCCTCTTTTTTATGTCCAACTATGACTAATTGGCGATCTGGTGAAACAGAACTAGCAGCTTCTATAACTCTCTCCACTAGCGATCGTCCACACAACTGCTGTAAGACCTTGGGCAGATCGGTTTTCATTCTTGTCCCTTTACCCGCCGCTAAAATTGCCACTGCTAACATTCTATATTTCCCATTTTTCAATATCCTCTCAGAAATTTAGCAGAAATGCTCATCGGAAATTCCCAATTAAAAATGATAAATGAGTAGATGTAAGGGTGAGATGATTTGATATGGGTGGAGGTATTTTTTCAAACTGATATAAAATCTAATGTTTAATAATTATGCTAGGATTCTTGGAGATTAAAGCACTGCCTAGAATATGAATCCTCAGCAACACCCCATCCGCGTCGGTGTCATTGGAGTTGGCAATATGGGTCAACATCATGCCCGTGTTCTCAGCCTTCTTAAAGACGTTGAACTGGTCGGAGTTTCTGATGTTAACGTTGATCGAGGTCAAGACACAGCCAGCAAGCATCGTGTCAAATTTTTTGCTGACTATCGGGAAATGCTTACCCAAGTCGAAGCCGTGTGTATAGCTGTCCCCACAAGGCTCCATTATGAAGTTGGCATTACTTGCCTTAAGGCTGGGGTCAATGTCCTGATTGAAAAGCCTATTGCTGCCACGATCGCTGAAGCTGAATCCCTAGTTAATACTGCCACTGAATGTAATCGAATTTTACAAGTTGGGCACATCGAAAGATTTAATCCCGCCTTCCAAGAATTGAGTAAAGTCCTAAAGCACGAGACCCTGCTGGCGATCGAGGCACACCGTATGAGTCCCTACTCTCATCGGGCAAATGATGTTTCGGTCGTGTTTGATTTAATGATCCATGACATTGATCTTTTACTTGAGCTAGTATCTAGCCAAATTATTCGGGTTAATGCCAATGGCAACCAAGTCTCTGAGTCGGGATTCCTTGATTATGTTACTTCCACCATAGAATTTGAAAATGGGGTGATTGCCACCCTAACTGCTAGTAAAGTCACCCATCGTAAGCAACGTCGCATAGTCGCCCACTGTAAAAACTCTTTGACGGAATCTGACTTTTTGAATAATGAAATCTTGATCCATCGTCAAACTACAGCTAACTATATGACTGAATATGGGCAGGTTTTATATCGTCAAGATGGATTAATCGAAAAAGTCTATACCAGTAATATTGAGCCACTGAATGCGGAGCTAGAGCATTTTGTTGCCTGTGTGCGTGGTGGACAACAACCCTCTGTCGGTGGGGAACAAGCCCTAAAAACTCTGCGCCTTGCCAGCTTAATCGAACAAACTGCCCTAGATGATCGAGTTTGGCAAAGCTGTGATATTAGATTGCGAGAAGTTGCCATTCCATCTGTTGTTAATAGTTGGAAAAACTAAACTTAGCTAGTATTAATTTCTACTAGTTACAGATAATCCATCCACGATTAGCGCAGGCGTATATAGCGCACCATGCCATTGCCGATCGCCCCCTAGTTGAATGATCTGATTTAAGGCGGTGTAGGCATTTCCAGAGACCATTGTATCCTTGACCCTACCGACAATCTGCCCCTGTTTAATCCGATAGCCAAGATCGACATTAATGGAAAAATCTCCAGACAGATCGGGGGTATCTCCTAAAATTTGATCGATGAGAATCCCGTCGGAAATTGAGGCAATTAGTTCAGACAGATTACCTGAGCCGCCCTCCACGATCAGATTAAATAAACTCGGACTGGGATCGCTGCCTAAACCACCACGAAACCCATTACCTGTTAACTCGAGATTTAGTTCTGCTGTGGTGCGGCGATCGCCATAGAATCCTTTTAATCTGCCTTTCTCAATCCATGTCACAGTCTGAGTAGGGGTGCCTTCGTCATCAAAATGGAGGCTATGAATACCAAGGTTCGGATTTTGGCTGAGGGTAATGGCTTCAGAAATTACTAATTGTTCCAATTTATCTAGCCACGGTGTGGTTTTCTGGCGAACATGGCGACCACTACAAGCCACGGCAACTATTCCCCAGAGCGTATCTGCAGCTTTGGAAGTGAAGAGGACAGGAACCTTCCCATTACTGGCTGTAGCGTTGTCTTTTGACCATTTTAGATGCTGTAATATGGGCGCAGTTAGAAGTTCTGATGAAAATTCTGAACGTTCAGAATGACTTTGCCAAATATTTAAGAAGTCTTCTCCTCGAATTAATTCGGCACTGATTGAACCATCAAGGGTGCGATCGCTATGACGGCAATCTAAGCCCAAGGAGTTAATCAAGCGCATAGTTTCGTGGCTATAGTCCCAATCTGACTGACAGATTACCTCTGGATATTTGCTAGTAATTTGGGCGATCGCTGTTTCTCCAAACCTAATCAATTGAGCTTGGGATATTTCCGAATATTCCGTTGATGCGGAACTTGGAGAGGAGTTAGAATTGAGATAAATTTCTTCAGATTCATTTAAGTCACTAATTGCCAATGCCTTTTCTACTAGGCTTTCAGGTAATACATTTCCATAGGCGATCGCTAAACCAGGTTTGTGATTTCGCCAAAGTCTGAGGGCAATTCCTTCCGAGCTGATATTTTCTAATTGTTTCAGGCGATTTGCTTCAAAATATACAGGTTGAGATTGGGAATTGGATACATAAACTTCGGCGGTGGTGGCTCCATGCTTAAGTGCAAGTTCGAGCAGTTGTTCG
>JBBQHY010000164.1:0-5898 GCA_038324415.1 Pseudanabaenales cyanobacterium
TGACGGGCCGTTCCGTTTTGTGGGTCAAAGTTGTGGGGGGGGGTTGGCACATCGTCCCCCCCGCCCCCACAATTTTTTTGTTTGGGGGGGGGGGGGGGGCCCCCCCCCCACGAAGGGGCTTTGCCCCTTAACCCCATTTAGACTGTGTATATTACTATGGTGGGAAGGGAGCATGTCACAAATATTGGGAAAAAAGCGATCGTACAAGCTCAAGGTTTTGAAATCATACATAAAGGCTAAATCGTAGAACATTAGGCAAATTGAAAAAAGTTATTTAGATGATAATGAGATAAATAATAATTAGTTTAAAAAATGCTCCAATCAGATTCATCCACCGAATCCATTTCATATCAAGGTTTTGATTCTCAACAACCGCCCGACCCAAAGCTGATTAGCGCCTGTGTACATTGTGGATTTTGTCTTTCTACTTGTCCGAGCTATCGGGTAATTGGCAAAGAAACCGACTCCCCACGGGGCAGGATTTATCTAATGGCTGCCATAAATAATGGGGAAATCCCTCTATCTCCCGCCACTGTCGAGCATTTTGATTCGTGTTTAGGTTGTCTTGCCTGTGTTACCACCTGTCCGAGTGGGGTTGAATATGACAAATTAATTACAGCCATGCGATCTCAAATTGAACGCAACCACCCCCGATCTTGGCAAGAAAAACTATTACGACAGTTCATTTTTTCTGTATTTCCCTATCCCAATCGCCTTAAACTTCTATTGGCTCCCCTTTTGCCCTATCAAAAATTAGGAATCCAAAAACTGATGCGAACCTCTGGACTTCTAAATCTATTCCTACCTAAACAAATTGCGGCGATGGAATCGGTTTTACCTCAAATTTCCACAGAGGCTTTTAGCAGTTCCTATCCCGAAGTTATTCCCGCCCAAGGACAGACCAGATATAAGGTTGGAATGATTTTAGGCTGTGTGCAGAGGATGTTTTTACCTGAAGTTAATGCTGCCACAATTAGGGTTTTAACCACCAATGGTTGTGAAGTTGTAATTCCTAAACTCCAAGGCTGCTGTGGTGCGCTTTCCCATCACCAAGGACAGGAGCAGCAAACCGCTGATTTAGCTCGACAGATGATTGATACTTTTGCTGATCATAAACTGGATGCCATTCTCATCAATGCTTCGGGCTGTGGGCATAGTCTCAAGGAATACGATCGCATTCTTCAAAATGATCCAAAATATGCTCAATCCGCCCAAGAGTTTGCTAGCAAAGTTAAAGATGTTCAAGAGTTTTTAGATAATGTTGGACTCGTAACGCCCTTATCAGCCATAAATGAGGGGCAAGAGCCTCTAAATGTGGTTTACCAAGATGCCTGCCATATGCTGCACGGACAAAAAATTAGTGTGCAGCCTCGCCGACTCTTGAAACAGATTCCCAATCTTAAACTCAAAGAACCGATAGATGCCGCTCTGTGTTGCGGGAGTGCAGGAATTTATAATATCTTACAGCCTGAGGTTGGAGCCGAATTAGGTAAACAAAAAGTTGAAAATTTAGTCAATACAAAGGCGAGTTTAATTGCTTCCGCTAATGTCGGTTGCACAATTCAAATCCGTAAACATCTGGAGATACAGGGGCAGACCATTATGGTTAAACATCCGATGGAATTATTAGATTACGCCATTCGTGGCGAAAAACTTAAATCTTAAAAATAATACCACTATCCAATCACCAACTCGGAACTAAAAACTAATCACAATATTCCTTTGAACTTTAGTATTTAAATTCGCCAAGGGAAACTTTTCTTTTAGATTTTCGGTTTCAGCATATTCCCGATATCCTAAATTTTGCAATAATATCTTTAAGCTCTCTCCAGATGTGCTTGCAGCTTTTAAGGTGCCAGGATGAATTTCGATAATTAAAGTTGGTTTGAGTTCGGCAATCATTTTTGCTGCACCTAATAAAAATTCAGTTTCGCTACCTTCAATATCAAGTTTAAGTAAAGTTTTTCCTGTAAAATCTTGCCACATTACTAAATCATCAAATCGCTTAATTGGAACTGTGATTGCATTAAATTGAGCCGTAGCTGAATGTGCCGCAAAGATTCCCGCCGAGCCAGATGTACCGCTTGGAATTAGGAACTCAACTTCACCTTCAACATTCCCAACTGCCACAGGATAGACCTTGAAGTCTCCGATCGCATTAATTGACAGTGACTTTTCTAAAATTCTAGCCAAATGGGGTTGAGCTTCAATGGCAATAACTCGACCATCTCTTCCGACTAATTTACTGGCAGCGATCGCAAAACTCCCATGATTCGCACCAATATCAATAAAAGTATCACCCGCAGATAGGAACTGAGAAAGGATGAGTAAATCAGATTGAGGATTGGTGAGTTCATTGATGACTTGGAAGAATCTAGCATCAAAGCGATCAACAAATATTTGGCAATTGGGTAAATTAAACTTAAGTTCAGGGTCGCTAGAATTTCGCTCTAGATAATTTACAAGAAACTGAAATAACTCCCTACCTCCATTTAGATATGTTTGTCTAGTTAGCTGGAAATAACAATAGGCATAACTCCTAAAGATTTGGTAGCTGAATGGTAATTGATTACCTAAGGCAGGCTCAAATATCCACCGCAAAACTTCAAGAGTATAGATCCAAGCGTCAGGCGGTTCAGGTTTCTTGTTTGAATTCTTATTTGAAGAGATGAGAGTGGAATTAGACTGATGCATTTGATTTGATTCAATTATAAAGAGGAATTAATTAGGGCTGCAAACCACTTATTTAAGCGATCGCCGTAGGCAGAAAGAGAATATTCAGTTTTAGTGTGCGCACGGCAAGCTTGACGGTCAATTTTGTGAATTTGCTTCAGGGCATCAACTAAGCCATCAACAGAATCAGGTTCAACTAGGAAGCCAGTAATACCATCGTGGATAATTTCGGCAGGACCACCTCGACTATATGCCACCACGGGCACGCCACAGGCTAAGGCTTCAATCACGACATTACCAAAAGCTTCTACCCAACGCGGTGTTACTAGAAGTGCCTTACTTTGGCGAAGTTCCTGTTGTAATTGGGCTGTATCTAAGAAGCCCCGATAGTTAAACACAGCATTAGGAAATTTCTGTTTGAGCAACTGCCAATACTCCCGATCTTGAAGAATGCCATAAATCCGTAATTCTAATCCAGTTAATTGGGAAACGGCGATCGCATCCTCTATGGCTTTTTCGGGAGAAATTCTCCCCACCCATGCTATAAATTCTTGAGGTTCAGCACAAAAACTATATAGATCGAGATCGAGGGCATTACCAATGATGCGGGTATTCGCCAAACTCTCTCCTAGACCAAAGGTATCGGCTTGAACTTGGGTATGAAAAGCAAGAGACTGAGGAGAGGTTTGAGCAACTTGGGCGATCGCTAGATCCATCGTATCGGTTAAAGAAGACATACTGACCAAATGGGCGATCGGAGTCTGAAAAAATGGCGTAAGGTAAAATGGCAACCAATCGTAGGCAAAATTTATAACAAGATCGTATTCATTCTGTAATTCTCCTGCCCTGTGCCAAAGATTAGCCAACACAGAATTCTTGGGTAAGCACATTGCCTCAGTGCGGTTGAGAAATTGCATGGAAGTCTGTAACTCTCCGAAAACAGTTTGGAGTTCGATATTTGGTAATACAGAACCATCTGGGGCAAGAACTGTGACCCTGTGACCTTTTAACTGCAAAGACAGAGCCATATTTTTTAGGCTTAATTCTACACCACCGCCAAAACCCGAACCTAATGGTGCAACAGGTGTAGAAACTAACAAAATGCGCCAAGACCTTATATTATTTGCGCTCATACTTCATAAACTAAGTGAACAATCATATTTTTGATATCTTTTTTAATAGGACTTAATAGGACTTATCCCTAAGTTTAGAATGGGGTTGAGCCGATTACAGCATTTTGGTTTCAAACCCGCCACAAAAGAGAGGCGCAGGGCGAGTTTCCCCGTATAGGTTTTCATCTTTAATATCTGTAGTACGTTTGAGTGGAATTTGCTGTAAATTTGAGCGGAGGTAATTAAGAGAATGAAATTTAGTAAACTAAACTATTGCCAGTATGTCTTAAAGAGTTAAACAAACTACATAATTACAAATTTAGCAGATTATAGA
The DNA here is from genome assembly GCA_038324415.1 of Pseudanabaenales cyanobacterium. Taxonomy (GTDB): domain Bacteria; phylum Cyanobacteriota; class Cyanobacteriia; order Pseudanabaenales; family Pseudanabaenaceae; genus PCC-7502. The sequence goes on from JBBQHY010000164.1 coordinate 4,120, forward strand.
GGAGTGGCAAAAGAAAGGGTTTGACATCACCGCCTTTTAGTTTCTAGCCATTGTTGCAAAATCAGAGCGGCGGCTTTGCGATCAATCAATGCCTTATTATCCCTCGGTGAAATTCCAGCATTTTGCATCATTTGCTCTGCCTCAAAGGAAGTTAGTCGTTCATCCATAAATTCCAGAGCTAATTTTAGGTGTTTAGCGGCACCGTAGGCGAATTTCTGCACTTGCTTTGCCTGATAGCCAATACTACCGTCCATATTGTAAGGGAGTCCTACCACTAGGGTTGCAACTTCTCGCTCCGTAACCAGTTCCTGAAGTTCCGCCATATCTCGATCCCAAGATTTACGGATAATAGTGGTAATCCCGTGAGCAATTAAACCTGTGCGATCGCACCCTGCCACGCCAATCCGCTTCCGTCCGACATCTAAACCCAATGCTGCTACGATCAATTACTGCTCCAGATAGTCCTTAATAAAAGTATTATTTTATGATTTTACTGTTTGGTCATCTCTAAATTTATTCATAGTTTATACCTAGCATGGGAAGAGAACCAAGAAATCAAATATGAAAAGAATATTTACAGATTTTGATGGTCCAATCATGGATGTTTCCGAACGCTACTTTCAGGTTTATCAGTTTTGCTTAGAGAAAGTTAAAGAACCAAATCAATCAGTTACACCTCTAACTAAGTCTGAGTTTTGGGAATTAAAGCGATCGCAAACTCCAGAACCAGAAATTGCCATCAAGTCTGGACTAAATCTTGTGAATCAACCTCAAAACTTTACCCGTTTGCGGCGAGAAAATATTAATGCTAAAGCTTTTTTTGCCTACGATCGCCTCCATCCTTGGGCAATTAAGGCTTTAGAAACTGCTCAAGATTTCGGGATTGAATTAGCCGTAATGACTATGCGCCGAGAGCGCGAATTGTATCCAGTTTTAACTCGTTACGATCTGCATAGATTTTTTCCGAGCGATCGCATTTTTTGCCTCAAAGATGACTATCTAAAAACCCAAGATATTAAAGATAAACCGAGATTAATGGAGCGGGCGATCGCAACTTTACCCACAATTCAAAATCAATGGATGGTCGGAGATACTGAAGCCGATCTGATTGCTGGAAATTGTCACAATATTCCTACGATCGCCGTCCTATCTGGAATTAGAAATCAAACTCAGTTAGAACTACATCAACCAAAAGCGATCTCCCAAGATTTGACAGAAGCCATAAAAATCATTGTAGAAATATCCCGCCTTAGTTAGATGTGGACTGGCTTGCGTTTATAATTGCGATCGTTAAAACCTCAAGCTACTGGTATCTAAAAATATGACCTCAGCAAAACTCGAAACTCTCCTCAATAGAAACTATGAAGTTAAGATCGGCAAATACATTAGTCGAGGCTTTGGAGTTTATTTGTCGAATCTTGGTGGTTTTATTGGCTTATCCTTTTTAAATTTGATTACAATAATTTTATACTTTATTCCAGGTCTGGGCAATATTGCCTCCTCAGTACTTGGGGCAGGGTTTACTTTTGTGGGACTAGCTATAATCCGTAGACAAACTTATACTTTTAAAGATTTTTTCAAAGGCTTAAGCAAATACTTTCTGCGAGTCTTTCTTGTATCTTTAGTGGGTGGGGCAATCACAGTATTAGGATTAACCCTTTGGACTCTTCCAGGTATTTATATTGGTGTTTGTTATGTTTTTGCGCTCCAAATTGCGATCGGCTGGGAATTAGACTTTTGGGAAGCTTTAGAAGCCAGTCGCAAACTAATTTCTAGAAA
>JBBQHY010000165.1:0-5830 GCA_038324415.1 Pseudanabaenales cyanobacterium
TTAACAACTCTAAATTTTGGTGAAGATGTCTCTGTTAGATGCTTTCGCTTCCAGTAGTTTAAGTAAATTAAATCTGTACTCATTACTAAATCATAAAAAATAAGAAGCCTAATTTGAGTAAATCCTATGATTTTCAGAATACCATCATCAATGAATTTTTACATTGATTATGAGTTTGGAGGTCTAACTGGGTGACCAAAACCCTGACAATAAAGCGGTGCTGAATAGTGATAACTAGTCCCCATATCTTGATCAGGAAAACGATCTTTAAGCAAATCACTTCTTACAAAAAAAGCATTATTACCAGCAAAATTACAACAGACTAGCGAGTAACTATATTTTGCTCCAAGTTTAACCAAAGATGCTAATGAGGCTCCAAATCTAGCCGAGGAATCCCATTGATGAGAAGGGTTATAGCGCATAATCCATTCTGTGGGTGGTGAGAATTTTGCATTGTATTCGATAACAATAACTTTTGGAGTATATCTAGTAAGAATTTTTTCCCAAATCCAATAATCATTTCCGTCTACATCAACACTTAGAAGGTCTGGTGATGTTGGGATTGAAAGCTCTGCGAAAAGTTCAAGAATATTTTCTACTGTAAGGAATGACTCCACAACTTTAACCTTTGGATTATTAGCGTATAGTACTTGGGCAGACTTAACATTTTCTGCAGATCCGTCAATCAGCACCCCACTCCAGTCACTTGTTTCCAAAAGATTTCTGGCATTACATTCGGTACCATTCTCGATGCCAAATTCTATACAAAAGCCTCCAGTTATTTTTGTTCTTCTTAAAATTTCTGTTATGATCCCATCCTCACCATACTGAGAAAACACTTTTGCCTCATAATTTCGCAAAGAAGAAGGATTTAGTTTTTTTAAGGCATTAAATCTTTGTATATAAAATTTCTTACGAATTTGTTGAAACTTTGTAATAAGGTATTCAAAATAATGAATTTGAGTGATCCATCCTTCAAAATTAACCCATAAAGGGAATCTATTATTTTTTAACTCCATCAGTTATGCCTCAATTAATGATAAATCTCAAATATACTAGAATGAGTTATAAAAAGTAGCTAAACCCAATAAAGGATTTAATTTATATCAGTTTTTTATAAATTTCAAAGGTTTTATTTGCGGTTTTTTGCCAATTAAAAAAACCACTTCGTTTTGATGCTAGTCCCTTAAGGGTATGAACATATTGATCGTCATTAATAATAATTGAAATTAAATCCTTCAAATTATCAGTATTTTCTAAATTAAAAACTTGCCCCCCATTATCTAAAATTTCTGGTAGACAAGTGGAATTAGACGCAAGCACAGGACAGCCTAAAGCCATTGCTTCGCAAAGTTGCAAACCAAACCCTTCATAATCGCTAGGGTAGATAAAACATAGAGCCTCGGCATAGAGAGTTGGTAAGTCTTGTTCTTCAACCCAGCCTAGTAATTCTAAACATTCGGAAATATTAAGCTGTTGAGCCAATGTTTGCAGTTCAGTTTTTTGGGACTCAGAGCCGCCTGCTAAGACTAACTTTATTTCTTTTAACTGCGCTTCCGCAAAGGCTTTAAGTAAAAAAGGAATATTCTTACGTTCCTCCCATCCACCTATATAAAAAATATAGGGAAAGTTAAGGTTGTATTTTGATTTGACTCGTAGGCGATCGCTTTCTAGAATTGGTTGATGAAAATTGGGATCTGCTGCTTCATAGATCACCGAAATTTTAGACTCTGGAATATTTAAATATTCAATTAAATCGCCCTTAGCGTGGTTACTAACTGTAATAATTGCGTCGGCTCTGGTAGATGCAATCCAACTGTGTAAACGCATTTGCAAAGCTTGGGGATGCAGTTTCTGATACCACTTACTGGGCTTGTAGTAGTACACATAGTCGATCGCATCGTGGAGGGTTAGTACGCAAGGGCAGGGACAAAACCAAGGTAAGCCAAAATTAAAAGGAGAATGTAAGATATCTACACTATCTTTTTGACATTGCTGTGGCAACCAATACTGTTCCCAGATGGGGTAGCGTAAATTTTCTGTTACACGGATCTGGTAGCTATCTGAGGGTAAACGGGCTAGGTGCTCGGAATGAATAGGGCGATCGCTATAGAGATATAGTTCCACGCCCAACTTGGGTAACTCTGCTAAGAGGTTAACTGTATAACGATTCCAACCTCGCATGGTAGGGGCATACAATAACCGAGCATTGAAAGCGACTTTCATTCTAAAATCTAATCCAAAATTGGGGATGTTTTTGATTCAGTTAATGATGGTGTCGATGAATTAAATATTGGATTAAAACTTACTGTGGGATTTGCCGCTTTTGACAAACTAGGAACAGCACTTCGCAGAGTCGCCACTAGACTTTGGGCAGTGGCATCATAAACTTGGGTAATCAGTTTTGGATAAAGTCCGATCCCAATAATTGGAACTAGTAGGCAAGCAATGATAAATACTTCACGGGGTTCCGCATCTATAAGTTCCTCATGGCTGGTTAACTCTTTATTTTCTGCCCCATAAAAGATTTCTCGGAGCATGGAAAGTAAGTAAATCGGTGTGAGAATTACGCCAACTGCTGCCAAAATTACGGCAACTAGCTTAAAGGTATTGCTGTAAGCATCACTAGTGGCGAAACCTACAAATACCATTACCTCAGCTACAAACCCGCTCATCCCTGGTAGAGCCAAGGAAGCCATGGAGCAAGCTGTAAACATCGCAAAGATTTTTGGCATTTTTTGCCCAACTCCGCCCATTTCGTCTAGGACTAAGGTATGGGTGCGATCGTAGGTGGCTCCAACTAAAAAGAATAAGCTTGCTCCGATTAGACCGTGGGAAATCATCTGTAAAATTGCGCCACTGGTACCTAAATTAGTAAATGAGGCAATACCAATTAACACAAAGCCCATATGGGAGATTGAAGAATAGGCAATTTTACGCTTCAGACTGCGTTGGGCAAAGGAAGTAAGGGCAGCATAGATAATATTTACGATACCTAAAATTACTAAAATCGGGGCAAAATAGGCGTGTGCCTCTGGTAACATTCCTGCATTCATCCGCAATAGCGCATATCCACCCATTTTTAGCAATATCCCTGCTAGAAGCATGTGAACTGGAGCAGTGGCTTCGCCGTGGGCGTCAGGCAGCCAAGTATGGAGAGGGAATATGGGGAGTTTGACTCCGTAGGCAATTAAAAATCCACCGTATGCAAGTAGTTGAAAAGTTAGGGGATAGTCCTTGAGGGCGAGCGATCGCATATCGAAGGTCACGTTGCCACCATAGAAAGCCATTGCCAAGGATGCTAACAAGATGAATAGGGAACCACCTGCGGTGTAGAGAATAAACTTAGTGGCGGCGTAGAGGCGTTTTTTACCACCCCATATTGAGAGCAATAGATAGACAGGAATTAGCTCTAGCTCCCACATAAAGAAAAATAGAAGCATGTCTTGGACAGCAAAAACTCCAATCTGTCCGCCGTACATTGCCAACATTAAAAAATAAAATAACCTAGGCTTAAGGGTGACGGGCCAGGATGCCAATATTGCCAAGGTCGAGATAAAGCCTGTAAGTAAAATCAAGGGCATGGACAAACCATCGGCACCCACTGACCAGTTTAGCCCCAATTGCGGTACCCATGTATAGGTTTCTAATAGTTGGAGGTCGGGCTTGGCAAAATCATAACCTGTACAAAAGGCATAGACTATGACTGAGAAGTTAATTAATCCTACGACTAAGGCATACCAGCGAATAGTTTTGCCATCTCCCTTGTCTGGAATGAAGGGAATCAATAGCGACATCACTATTGGAAACAAGATCACAAAGGTCAGCCAAGGAAAATTATGGAGGTTAAGCATAGGTTAGTTTAATAGCTGAAAGAGTTATTAACTTAAGATTTCTGTTGTAGGTTAGTTTAACCCTATTTTACTCAGTATTTTTGCGATCGCTTTCAACTCCAACCTTTACAATCTCTAATATTGCAAGAAATATGTAAGGTATATGATTCTTAACAAAAAAATCAGTTTCAAGATACATAAGCTCGGCTTCTAAAAACTGGTTTAATTAACTTTTTCCAATTGAGATCCAAGCATTCAGAAATTTTAATTATGATAGGACTTACTCAGGGAAAAAAGAAAAACTATATTTAACGGGGGTTGGGTATACCCTAATTGAGGAATTCACTCTCAAAGTCCGTCCTACTATATTTCTATAAACTTGAGTGCGTAAGTCCTTTTCAATCTAAATTGACTGTCATACTGTTCTATATCACTACCAATATTACAAAATAAAATTGGTCGAAAGGAAGTTAGACTTATGCTCTCGCACAATCTTAGAAATCATCGCCTTATTGGCAGTTGCTTCCTTTGCCGCCACAATTGTTCGAATTGAGAATGCCCGCAACGCATCACTTACAGAAAGAGTTCCTTCAGCTGAATCTTTTCTACCATTGAATGGGAAGCTATCGGGTCCCCGTTGGCACTGGCTATTGATATTCACCCGACATACTTGATTTACCAAGGGATCGACTAAGCTGGCAATCAAATCAGCATCCGTCCCGAAGATACTCACTTGCTGTCCATAGTCAGAGTTAACGATATATTGAATCGGAGTTTCCAGATCAGCAAAGGGAATAATGGGAATGACAGGTCCAAATTGCTCTTCTCGATAAAGTTTCATATTTTCATTGGCAGGATAGAGTACCGCAGGATAGAAGAAGGTGGCATTCACCTCACCCCCGCCTTCATTAATGACAGTTGCCCCGTGGGATATAGCATCTTCTACTAATTCAGTAAAATACTCAGCCCTACCTTCAGGCAAGGGGGTAATTGTTACTCCTTTTTCCCAAGGCATTCCGCATTTAAGATTTTGGACTGCTTCTATGTACTTCGCTAAAAATACATCCACAATATCTTCATGTACAAACAGAATTTTTAAGGCTGTGCAACGCTGTCCGTTATAGGAAAGAGTTCCTAGAATACATTCTTTTACAGCTAATTCTAAATCGGCATCTGCTAATATGATTCCGGGGTTTTTGGCTTCTAATCCCAAGGCGCAACGGAGGCGGTGGAGGCGTGGATGTTGCTTTTTGAGGTTATCTGCCGCTCGACTAGAGCCTATAAATCCAAGAATATCCACCTTACCTGTAGGCATAAGCGGTGGAATGACCACGCTTCCTTGCCCATAGACTGTATTGACTACTCCTGCTGGAAAACAATCACGAAAAGCTTCGAGCAAAGGATAGTAAAGCATTACACCTGGTCTGGGTGGCTTGAATACTACGGTATTTCCCATGATTAGGGCAGGAATGAAAATGCTAAAAGTCTCGTTGAGGGGATAGTTACTGGGCCCCATACATAAGGCTACACCTAGAGGCGATCGCCTAATTTGCCCAATAATTCCCTCTTCAATTACGAACCGTGAGGAGGCTCGATCTAAATCCTTGAGGGCATCGATTGTGGCACCAATATAGTCAATGGTGCGATCAAATTCCTTAGCTGAATCTTGGTAGGATTTACCAATTTCCCACATTAATAAATTGACAATTTCTGTCCTTTTTTCCCGCATCCGATAGGTAAATTCTTGGACATGATCAATTCTCTGAGCTACAGACATTGTGGGCCAGATGCCACGACCTGAATTGTAAGCGCGTACGGCTGCATCCAATGCTTGCAGAGATTCAGTTTCAGTTAGGAGCGGAAATTCACCGATTACCTTTGAGTAGAGCCCATCGTTCGTATTTAGATAAATGGGCGATCGCGCTTCCTGTAATGCTCCCTCCCAATGCCGAAGTTCACCATCAATGAGGTATTGCCTTTGAATAATGGGAGCACCT
>JBBQHY010000166.1:0-5830 GCA_038324415.1 Pseudanabaenales cyanobacterium
TAAGGCTGAGTCATTTCATATGTGTTTTCAGGAGTAAGGATAATATCTGGACTAAGTTTACGGTTGATCAACTGCATTATGCCAAAAACCACACCTTCAGCATTTCGCATGGGAAAAACAACTACTGATCTGGCACGATAGCTAATATCCTCGTCAAAGGTTTGATGATGGTGATAGGGGGCATCCATGGCAATACTGTAGACATCGGGGATATTTAATACTTCTCCAGTAATTGCTACATAGCCCACTAGAGTTTCCTTGGTCATTGGTACGGCAAAATCAACTAGAGATCGTTCAGGCTGGGAAGAATTTTGCGAAACTTCAAAACAAATGGCGGGACTTTGCGATCGCTGGTCAATTAAATAAAAACTTCCTGCATCACTATAGGTAATTTCTCGAGCTTTGAGCAGGATTAAATTAAGAATATCTTGGATATCTGACCTAGTTGACAAAGCATTCCCAATCGCAAGCAAATTATCAATTAACTCAACTCCATTAGCCTCAACAATTTTTTGGGCTCTTAATTGCGCTGATATAGCTTGCTGGGATAGGTCATTAGCTTCAATTGGTTGAGTTGTCATAAATAGCAAAATTGCAGATTAAACAAATTACACATTAAACTTAGTCAGGAGGTATAACAAGTAATTGTAAGACTATAGATGATTGACTATTGTTTGTAATCTAAAGTAAAAAAACATAGAAATCGGAACACTGTAATATATTAGAGTAAGTACAAGTTCCATTAGTCTGAACATACCTAATAGAATAACAGTGTTTGCAATTCTATCTCATACCTAAATAGCCTAATCAAGAAAATACTAAAATGAAATTTTTGAATAAGGTCGGTGACTACGCTAAAGAAGCAGTTCAAGCCGCTAAATATATTGGACAAGGTTTATCTGTAACCTTTGATCATATGCGCCGTCGTCCTATTACTGTTCAATATCCCTACGAAAAACTAATCCCCTCTGAACGCTTTCGTGGACGTATTCACTTTGAATTCGATAAATGTATTTCCTGTGAGGTTTGTGTCAGGGTCTGTCCGATTAACTTACCTGTGGTTGATTGGGAATTTAACCCACAAATTAAGAAAAAAGAGCTAAAAAGCTACAGCATTGATTTCGGCGTTTGCATTTTTTGTGGCAACTGTGTGGAGTACTGTCCGACCAACTGCCTCTCCATGACTGAAGAGTATGACCTCTCTACCTACGATCGCCATGAGCTTAACTTTGATAATGTGGCTCTAGGTCGCCTACCTACAAAGGTTACGGAAGATCCTTTTGTTACCCCAATTCGGGAACTAGCATATCTGCCCAAGGGCGTAATGGATGGGCATGAAGTCCCGCATACACAGCGCAGAGCAGGTCAAAGACCAGAAGAGATCATAGAAGCGAATATGAACTAAGACCATATTTAAAGCATAAAGAAAGATTATAAAGGAATTAGAAATATGAATTTAAGTGATGGAGTTCAGGTTGTCTCCCTAGTTATACTTTCAGCCATGGTGATTTCTGCGGCTATGGGCGTGGTTTTATTACCTAATGTTGTCTATTCAGCATTTTTATTGGGTGGGGTTTTTATTAGTGTGGCAGGGCTTTATATTTTACTTAATGCCGATTTTGTGGCTGCCGCCCAAGTTTTAATCTATGTGGGAGCAGTCAACGTTTTAATTTTATTTGCAATTATGCTGGTAAATAAACGTCAAGATTACCCAAAATTTAAGTTAAGTGGCTTACGAAATACAATCACTGCCTTGGTCTGTATTGCTCTATTTAGCCTACTGGCTGTTAGTCTGACCTCAACTAATTGGGCAGTCCAACCTGCAACATTTGTTTTAACTTCAACCTTGGTGGCGATCGCTAAGCACTTCTTCTACGATTACCTTTTACCATTTGAACTCGCGTCTGTACTGTTATTAGTGGCTTTAATTGGGGCAATTGTACTGGCTCGTCGTGAGTTTGTTCCTGAGACCACAAAGGATAGTGCTGCTGAAGATTCTTTGTCTTTGCTGGAAAAACCTCGTGAACAATTAGTTGGAACCAACATTTAAATCTACTACAAACAATCAAATTAAAATAAAGCAAGCTTATGTCCCTAGAACCTTTTTTAATTGTTGCTGCTGCTCTGTTTTGTATCGGGATCTATGGTTTAATTACCAGTCGTAATGCAGTCAGGGTATTAATGTCCATAGAGTTAATGCTCAATGCTGTAAATCTGAACTTACTTGCATTTTCTAATTTTTTGGACTCAGGGAATATTCGTGGGCAGGTATTTGCGACTTTTGTGATTGCGATCGCTGCTGCCGAAGCTGCTGTTGGTTTAGCGATTATCCTATCAATTTATCGCAGTCGTGACACAATTGATATGGAGCAGTTTAATTTGTTACGCTGGTAGTTATCGATTAGTTATCGATTAGTTATCGATTAGTTATCGATTTATTCTGGGTGCTAAGAAAGTTTGTCGCCCCCTTGTCGCATCTACCTTTTTTTGTGTGGGAGAAGTTTGACTTTTAGGAATATTCTCTTCACCTACTAAATTTTCATCACTAAATAAAATCTGAATTCTAGGACCCGAGTTAGCCAGCCTGATGATCGTACCGTTGGTAATTCTGGCCTGATTAATCTTTTCTCCATCAATAAAAGTACCATTAGCACCTAGCGCAACTATCTCCCAGTAGCGCGACTGAAGGCGCAGTTCAGCATGATGTCTAGAGACTACAGAGCTATAAAGAATGACGTGGTTATCTTCAACTCGCCCGATGCGAATAACTGGCTCTGATTCAAAGCTCCATTTCTGCATAGGAGTTTTTTCGCTGGGATGCAAAAGATGTAAAGTAATCACTAGGTTTTATCTCAATTTAATGAAGGCAATAATCTTGTTACTAGCATACTGGTCAACGTCTAAAAATTTAAATCGATCTTTGGGTTATTTTAGTTAATAACTGATAAAAGGTTTGTTATCAGTATGGATAGATAATATTAAAAAATCTTTGGAGTTTAGGTTGTGAGCAAGATATATGTATCTAAAGGTGGATTCTCAAGTTTTGATGATTTATCAAAGCTGGCATTGGGAGAAGAATTAGGGAGTACAGATAATTCAGTTTTAACCAACAGAAGTATTTTTAGGAATATTTCTAGTACCACAAGTAAAATTTTGGACAGGAATAAAGGGTTGGCAGCCTCTAAGAGTAGTATCTCAGACTTAAACTATATAAGCCCCAGAACTATATTTCCCCTTGCGATCGCTGCTAAATCCCTCACCCAAAAGTCTGAAGATATAGCAGAAGATTCATTCCTAGATCAACTTAAAAATAGAAATCGAATTGGTCAACAATCTGAAAATAAGATAATTGATCAAAATTTAATCACACCTGATGTAAATTCAGTAGAAAATTCATTCCTAAAGCAACTTAAAAATAGAAATCAAATTGGTCGGCAATTTGAAAATAGAAAAATTGATCAGGAGCCCGCCACAACTGATGTTGCTAAGGAAATCCCAGTAAAGATTAAACCCACCCTCTTAGATTCGCTTGTTGGGTTCAAAAATTCGTCCCGTATTTCTGGGGATCTATGGAATTTAGTTAATCAATCTAATCAAGGTTTTAGTACATCGCCGATCGCTAAATCTAGCAATAATAGTGACCTAGTAAGTCTCGATCCAACTGGCAAAAATAGTTTGGTTAGGCTCACTACTTGGAACATTGACACTCTATTGCCTGTTCTTGAAAAATTGGGATTTCAACTCATAGCCTCAGTGCCAAATCTCAACTTTATTGAAGGGTATATACCCATTTCCGCTATTCCTCAGCTAGAAACCCTCGCACCCGAAGGACTTATGGGTGTAGTTTCCATAGCCCGTCCTATAACATCTGTTGGTTTAGTTACTAGTCAAGCTGACTCCATCCAAGAATCCGATCGGGTCAGAGCTACAGCACCTCTAAATTTAAATGGAACAGGGGTAACCATTGGCGTACTTAGTGATAGCTATGGCAGAATTGCTGGTGGAGTAGCCGCGGGAACTGACTCTGGAGACTTACCCAGTGGCGGCGTTAATGTGTTACTGGAAGGACCTGTTAATTCCAGTGATGAAGGTAGGGCAATGATCGAGCTAATTCAAGACGTTGCTCCTGGGGCGAATAAAGCTTTTGCGTCGGCATTTTTTGGTCAAGCAGCCTTTGCTCAGAGCATAAGAGACTTAGCAGATCCAACGAAGGGTAATGCCAAAATAATCGTTGATGATATTATTTATTTTGATGAACCGTTCTTTCAAGATGGGATTATTGCTCAAGCTGTCGATGATGTTGCCATAAATCGAGGCGTATCTTATTTTTCAGCAGCAGGTAATCAAGCCTCAAAATCCTACGAGTCATCGGTCTTTAGTTCGGTAGCAGATTCATTTTTTTCAGGTAATTTTCATGACTTCGATCCTGGGGCTGGGGTAGATACTCGCCAAAACTTTTCCCTTGATCCTGGTCAGACTATTACACTTTCTTTGCAATGGGATGATCCTTTTTATACCACCAGCGACGTGGATACCGATTTGTTGATTGCGATCGTAAGTGCAGGAACAAATACAGTAGTAGGAGGTGCCAACAATAACAATATAACTAATCAAACCCCAAACGAGATCGTTCAATTTACCAATAGTTCCAGTAGTACGCAGTCTTACGATCTCTTAATCCAAAAAATCGCAGGTCCCGATCCCTTACGGATTAAATACATTGATTTTGGTAGCGCAGTCTTCAATCAATTCACAACCGATAGCCCTACTACGTTTGGGAAATCGATCGCTGTAAATGGTAAATCTGTTGCCGCAGTTAACTTTTTTGATCAAGATAATCCCGCTAGTTTTACCTCGGCAGGGGGGAGTACGATATTTTTTAACCCAAACGGTACAAGAAAATTAACCCCAGAACTCCGAAATGGTCCAGACTTTGCCGCAATTCAAGGCACTGATACCACATTTTTTGGTAACGATTTTGAAGGTAATGGTTTTCCTAATTTCTTTGGGACTTCTGCTTCTGCGCCCCATGCGGCGGCGGTCGCAGCTTTAATTAAACAAGCAAATCCCACATTTACACCCGCTCAGATCTATGCCAGATTAGAATCTACCGCTAGAGATATTGGGGCGGCAGGTTTTGATAATCTCACAGGGGCGGGATTAATTAATGCCTACGATGCTATCTTTTTGCCGATTGTACCAGTTACGCCAAACTTTGCCGATGGCTTTGAAAGTGGTGGACTAGGGCGTGGGTATGAAACCAACTCTTTTGGGGCAGGACGGGTGCAGGTGGTCGGTACAGCCCCTAACACAGGTACAAAAAACTTAATTTTAAGTAGCTCGTTAGATCCTGGCTTTGGTTTCTCGTCTCGCAGTGAAGCAGTTTTGCGAGTTAACACAACAGGTTTAAGTAATATCCAACTGAGCTTTGATGAAAGAGAGTTTAGTAATGTCGATAATGCTATGCCTGCGACCTTTAGTGGGTCAAGTGACTCCGATGGCGTAGCCCTGAGTGTAGATGGGACAAATTGGTTTCGCTTAATTAGTCTCACAGGTTCAGCCTCAACGGCTGTATATCAAACAAATAGTTTTAACCTGAGTACCTTTGCGATCGCCAACTCCTTAACCCTTGGCTCTGATGTGCGGATTAAGTTCCAACAGTTTGATGTTAATACTACCTCTGGGCTTTCCTTCGATAATATCAATGTCCAAGGCACAGTAAATGCTACACAAAATGCAGACACTATAGTTGGAACTTTTGGCAACGATGTGATTGATGGGTTGGGCGGTAGAGATACTTTAACAGGTGCCGCTGGAAATGATATTTTGA
>JBBQHY010000167.1:0-5782 GCA_038324415.1 Pseudanabaenales cyanobacterium
ATTCCGAGCGATCGTTTCTAAATTCTGACAATATCCATTGACCTTGCGTTGTTCTGTTAAACTGCATCACATAGAATTGATTTTGACTAATTAATTGATGTTACGTAGAACGAAGATCGCCCTCACCCCCAGCCCCCTCGCCCAAAAAGGAGAGGGGCTAGGGGTGAGGGTCTTAGAAGCTTCCACATAACATCAGTAATTAAAATATATTCTTTGAGTTCAGGAATTGAGCGATAGTAATAAAATTTTTGGACTTGATCGTAATTTTGGGTTGATTTTGATAAAACTTCAACAATCAAAGATGGATTGATTACAGTTGTTTTGCCCGTACTGTAATAATTGGGTTCACCTTCAATCAGCATCACATCTGGATAGGTTGCCTCTGAGTATGCAGGAATCCAGAGCTTAACGTCACCGATAAATATATTATAGTTTTGCTGTTTAAATGCAAATTTTAAGTTGGCTGCAAAATTCAAGGCAATCTTATTATGGTCTGTTGCTCCTCCTGGCATCCTCACAATTTTTCCGCTCTTATATTCGTGTTTCTCGGAGGCGGCTTCTTCCATCACTAAATATTGATCAAAGGTATAAGTTTGATTGATTAATATAGCTGACATGTTCTTTCTCCAATCAAAGATTTGTCTCCCAGAAACTATCACTATCATCGCTAAAAATTGGGAGGATATCTAAAATTGGCTCGTTAAAAATGTAAGTATCTGTGAACCTCAGTCCCCAAATTTGAGATGAAATATTTAGTTTTTTCTGATAGGAAAATAAACTTTCTGCATGTCCGTGAGCATCGAGATCGCACTCAAATCTTGTAGATTCATACTTAATTACCTCAGCAATCTTCACATATCCTTGAATGGCAAAAGCAGGAAATGTTTCAGGGGTAAATCCAAATTCTTCTAAAATCTCATGACAGCCCTGCATCAATTCTGGATGATCGGGAAATCCCAGCGTATGAATATAAAGTTTTTGCTCAATTATTTCCGCTGGAGGAGGTGTATGTAGAATTAAAATGCTGTGAATACGAGCTAAGTAATCAAGAGCCTCTTCGGGAGATAAAGATAGAGCAAATGCCATTATTTAGAATAAATTTATCAGGATTTAATTTTCTCTAGTTCAGCACAAATGAAAAAAGACCGAAGAAGTTTCTTTCCAGTCTTAAATATGAATGAAAAACTCTGCCGCGAGCAGCGGGGTATCGAAATCAAAAGAAGTTTAGAGTTATAAGTCTAATTAAACCGCTTAAGTATAAATCAAATGTTGAAGATGTTTTTTTATGCAGGGGGGTTGGGGGAGGCATTCCGTCACCCAATGGGGAGTGTGAGGGGCAAAGCCCTTCAATTGTCCGTTCTTAATGTTAGGGAATTAGCAATTAGTTGGGAACGTAAAAAAAGACGTTAATTCAAAGCCGCCCCTTGGGGCGGGGAATTTACCCAAGTGAATAAAATTGGAACGTTTTATCTCAAAATTACAGCAGTAGCATTTAAGGATTCCCTAAGACTACGAACCACAGCAATCATGGCAATTTGATCCTTAAGCTGATTTACTGCCGAACCTACGCCTACACCAGATGCTCCCGAAGCGATCGCCATAGGAATCGTGACATCAGTTAGTCCCGAAGCACAAAGTACAGGTACCGATACCGCCCGACTAATAGCGTATGCCGCCGCAATGGTAGGAGCAGCCTTTTCAATTAAACCTAAAATGCCAGCATTTACAGGATTACTACTGGTACCACCTTCGGTTTGGATCATATCAGCACCACAGGCTATCAATTCTTCAGCTAAAGCTACTTGCTGATCGAGGGGTAAAGTATGAGGGACAGTTACTGACAGTAAAATTTCTGGTAGTAGATTCCTAGTCGCCTTGGTTAAAGCAATTACTTCTAAGCCCGAAAACACTCTTCCTTGGGCATAGAAACTATCGTAGTTGCCTAACTCTACTAAATCTGCCCCAGCTTGCACCGCTTCTGCTAATTTCTCAGGTACGATCGCCGATACACATATAGGTAGGTGAGTTTGGGCTTTGGTTTGTTTGATTAAATTAGGATCGGCAGCAATATCAATAAAAGTTGCCCCGCCTAAAGTAGCAGCTTCAACCACCATTGCCACAGATTGGGGATCAAAGTTTTGTAAACCGCTAATAATTTTTAATGCCTGACGGTGGGCTAAGACTTGGCGGAGTTGGTTTGTCATAGTTATCTTTTGAGGTCAATATTTTAGATTAACCTAATATACAATGCCCTAACTTAAATTGCAGTATCACCATCTCACGCAAAAATTAGCTACAGAAGTTCCCCAAACTAACCCGTAAGGAGATAGAAATTATGTTTATGCTGGAAGACTTACGCCAAACCAAGGTTTATCAAGAAGCTTTAGAAGAAGGGGAAATTATAGGTAAACAGGAGGGGGAGCTCATAGGTAAACAAGAAGGTATGCGATCGCTCCTATCTAAACAATTAAAAAAACGATTTGGTGATATCGGCATCTACCAAAAACAACTTGATAACCTTAGCGTTGAAAAATTAGAGATGTTAGCAGTTAGTCTATTGGACTTTCAAAATTTTAATGATCTAGAGCAGTGGTTATGTAATCGAGGTTAATTGAGGCTTTGCTCCAATAATCTGGAAACAATATGTCTTACAATTTGCTAAAGGGTTAAATTAGGAACTAAAATACTAAATGCCTGTCTGCACAAACCTGATCAATATTGATGTATGCCTAAAATTCTTGTTTCCGATCCCATTGACCAAGTTGGTATTGATATACTTTCACAGGTTGCTAGTGTTGATATAAAGACCAACCTCTCCCCTGAAGAATTAGTTCAAATCATTCCTAACTACGATGCCATTATGATTCGGTCAGGGACAAAGCTGACCAAAGAAGCGATCGAAGCGGGTAAAAATCTAAAAATTATAGGTCGAGCTGGAGTAGGAGTTGATAATGTTGATGTCCCCACTGCTACCCGTCATGGCATTGTGGTTGTTAACTCCCCTGAAGGAAATACTATTGCGGCGGCTGAACATGCGATCGCTATGATGATGTCTTTATCTCGGTTTTTACCAGAGGCAAATGCTTCACTCAAAGCAGGCAAGTGGGATCGCAAGAGCTTTACTGGCGTTGAAGTTTATAAAAAAACCCTTGGAGTTGTAGGTTTAGGTAAAATTGGATCCCACGTGGCAACTGTAGCTAGGGCAATGGGTATGAAACTATTGGCATACGACCCATTTTTAACAGCAGAACGGGCAGAGCAACTGGGCGTACATTTAGTAGAGCTAGAAATTTTGCTGCGGGAGTCTGACTATATTACTCTTCACATTCCTAAAACCAAGGAAACTCAGCACATCATCAATGCCGAAACCCTAGCCATGATGAAGCCTAACGCCCGCATTATCAACTGTGCTCGGGGTGGAATTATTGACGAAGCAGCTTTGGCAGAGGCTTTAATAAATGGCACGATCGCAGGGGCGGCAATTGACGTATTTGAAAACGAACCTCTAGAAGCAGATTCACTCCTTAGAAATGTTCCTTCTAATCGCTTGGTTTTAACTCCACACCTAGGAGCATCTACCGAAGAAGCTCAGGCAAACGTAGCGATCGACGTAGCTGAACAAATCCGAGATGTCCTATTGGGCTTACCAGCAAGGGCGGCGGTAAATATTCCTGGATTACGTCCCGATGTTTGGCAAAAACTCAAGCCCTATCTGCAACTTTCTGAGATGTTAGGAAATCTTGTGGGGCAACTGGCGGGCGGACGGGTAGATAGCCTAGATGTTCGCTTGCAGGGAGAAATTGCTGATAGCAATAGCCAACCCATAGTTGTAGCAGCCTTGAAAGGTTTACTGTCTCAAGCTTTACAAGAACGGGTGAATTTTGTCAATGCCAGTTTAGAAGCAAAGGAACGGGGCATTCGGGTTACAGAAACTCGTGATGCGGCGATCGAGGACTACACAGGCTCGCTTAGTCTTACAGCAAAGGGGAGTCAAGGTCAACAATCTGTGACAGGGGCATTACTCGGTAAGGGAGAAATTCGGATTACCAGTATTAATGATTTCCCCATCAACGTTGCTCCTACTCACTATATGCTGCTAACTTTGCACCGCGATATGCCCGGAATTATTGGCAGAATTGGCTCGTTATTGGGCACGTTCAATGTCAATATTGCCAGTATGCAGGTGGGTCGCCGTATTGTCCGAGGTGAAGCGGTGATGGTAATCAACATTGATGATCCTCTGCCCAGTGGACTTGTGGATGAAATTAGCCATATTCAGGGCGTGACTGATGCCTTTATGGTCAATTTATAGGATCTATATAGCAATCAATTCTTCCAAACCACCAATTCAGTTGGCTATGTGTTTAATTGGTGGTTACAGAATCTTTGCACTTGCTGAAAATAAGATTTAGCAGTTATCCGCAAATCTCGCTGTTCTCTATCCTATGAAACTTGTTTTAACTCTCCCTTGAGTCATCGGTTTTATAGGGCTTTTGGTTTGTTAATTAAATAGTTTATTAAATAAAAATCATGCTTACGACTGCTAATTTTGGGTTATTGACTCAAGGCATGGGAATTTTAGTTTTAATACTGGCAATTATTACGGCTGTAGCATTTGTGAAATCCGTGGGTTGGCGATTTCGGATGGTAGGAATCACATCTTTTGCCGTAGTGCTAACGGCGGGGCTATTTGCTCTGTCATTAACCCCAATCACTCAGATGGCGATCGCTGGCTCTGTTCCATACGTTTTGGTTTACGATCGCCTTGGACCCCAAGCTGTAATTGCTGTACCCTCTCAAATTAATGCTACTCAGTTAGAAGCAACTCTAAAGCAGGCTGCTGTTAATTTATTCTCTCCTGGGCGGAATAGTTTGGGGCAAACTTCTACATTAAAAATTAGAGCAAGAACCATACTGCATAATCAAGAGGGAGTTTCTCAGCTTGTTTATCTAGGAGAGGTAGAAAGCTCTTTGCGTTTGCGGAATGATCCAAATCTAGCTGTAAAAGTATTTAGCGATCGCCTGCCCAACCAAATCACTAATCAAAGTGCTAACAAGATTACAGAGCAAAAATCGTAAAAATGTCTATATATCTCGATTATGCTGCGACTACTCCCACCCGTCCTGAAGTTATTGCACTTATAACTAAGGTCTTAGAACAACAGTGGGGTAATCCTTCGAGTTTGCATAATTGGGGTGAACGTTCGACTATGGCTGTGGAGCGATCGCGTTTACAGGTTGCAGATTTAGTTAATGGCGATCCAGAGAGCATAATTTTTACATCGGGCGGCACAGAATCAAATAATTTGGCACTGTGGGGCATTACCCGCAAATATTCAGAACCTCAGCATTTAATTATTTCGGCGGTAGAACATTCAGCGATCGCCAAGCCTGTCAAAATTCTAGAACAAATGGGTTGGGCAGTGACAGAACTACCTGTGGATCAAAGTGGTAGGGTAAATCCTCAAGACTTAAAATCAGTAATTCAAGCAAATACCGTCTTAGTTTCCATAATCTATGCTCAGAATGAAGTTGGAACAATTCAGCCGATTCATGAATTAGGAGAAATTTGTCGCTATGCTCAGGTGCCTTTTCATACAGATGCTGTGCAAGCTATCGGGCGCATCGATATAGATCTAGAAACCTTACCTGTGGATTTACTATCTATTTCTAGCCATAAAATCTATGGTGGGCAAGGAGTTGGAGCTTTGTATGTCCGTCCAAATCTAAATCTAGAGTTAATGCCTTTACTTTTAGGTGGAGGACAGGAACGAGGACGTAG
>JBBQHY010000168.1:0-5778 GCA_038324415.1 Pseudanabaenales cyanobacterium
AATTAATTAATCTTGGACATTCTGAAATTACGGTACTGCCATACTTTTTAGCATCGGGTGGAATTATGGAAGCGATCGCCACGAAAATTTCTAATTACGCAATCCCAATTCACTTACTAGAACTACCTTTTACTTCCGAAGCGATCGCCAAATTAGTGATTAACTACGCCCAAAGTTGTACATTAAGAGAAAAATAATTATTCATGGCAAGTCAAGGATTTAATAACTTAAAGCAAATCTTAGTAACGGCACCAATTAAAGTCAGCCTGTGCATGATTGTCAAAAATGAAGCGGAAAGACTAACTAATTGCTTAAAAAGTGTCAAGGGTTTTGCGGATGAAATTATTTTAGTGGATACTGGATCGAGCGATCGCACCGTTAGTATTGCTAAAAAATTTGGAGCAAAAATATTTAAATTTGACTGGTGTGATAACTTTGCCGCCGCCCGCAATTACGCATTAGAACAAGCACAGGGAGCATGGATTTTAGTCTTAGATGCCGATGAGGTTTTAGAAACCGCCATAATTCCAGTTTTGCAAAATGCCATCAACAATCCCGAATATCTAGCAATTAATCTTAATCGTTCAGAAATTGGATCGGGGCGATCGCCTTATTCTTTAATTGCTAGGATATTTCGTCGTCAACCAGAAATTTATTTCACAGGTTTCTATCACGAATCTATTGATAACTCAGTGGAAGCTTTAATCCAAAAAAATACCTCTCAACCAAATTTACAAAAAGTCGTGACGATTCCCCAAGTTGCAGTTCATCACTACGGTTACAAGGTAGACAAAATTAAGCAAAAACAGGAATTCGCCCAACGCTTAATGAGTAAGCAAATCGATGCCTATCCCGATGATGCCTATACCCATAGTAAATTGGGAGCTTTATATGTGGAAAATGGGGAAGTTGAGAAAGGATTATCTTTATTACAGACAGGTTTAGCCATTTGCGATCGCACTCAGTTACCAACTTTATTTGAACTTAATTATCATTTGGGCATAGCCTATAGCTATCTCCAAAACTGGGAATTAACGAAAATCCACTATCAAAAAGCATTAGAACTAGAAGTTGCTGACTTAATCAAGCTCCCCGTCTATAACAATTTAGGGAATCTTTGGCAGACTCAATCTAACTTTGCGGAAGCGATCGCCTGTTATGAGAAGCTCCTAGAAATTGCTCCAGATTTTGCTACGGGTTATTTTAATCTTGGTATAGCTCGGAAGTCTGTTTATGATTTTACGGGTGCGATCGCTGCCTATATGGAAGCATTAAAATTAAATTCCGAATACGCCGAGGCTTATCAAAACTTGGCTGTGGCTCTGCAACAAACAGGTAAACTAGAAGCCAGCAAACTAGCATTTACCGAAGCAATTAAATATCATCGGCAGCAAAATCGCCAAGAAATTGCTCAAAACCTTCAAGGTCATCTCCAAAATTTGTAAATCAAGCAATGAATTATCTCTACCTCCACGGATTTGCCTCAAGCCCTAAATCTAGTAAAGCGGTATTTCTCCAAGACAAGTTTGCAAACCTAGGACTAACTCTAAATGTCCCTGACTTAAATTTGGGCAACTTTACCGAGGCTACTTTAACCAAGCAATTAGATTTTCTGCAATCTGAATATGGGAATGCACCCCTTGTGGTCATCGGCTCTAGTTTGGGTGGATATTTAGCATTACAAATGGCGATCGCAGACCTTCATGTCCAGAAATTAATTTTATTGGCACCAGCTTTTAAGTTTAGTGAATGTTTAGCAAAGGATTATGGATTGGAGGTGATCGCAGAATGGAAAGCTAATGGTAGTCGTGAAATTTATCACTATGGCTTAAATCAGCCTTCGCCTCTAAATTACGAATTTTTTACCGATGCCCAAACATACTTAGATAAATCGCTAGATCGAGAATTGCCGATTTTAATCATTCATGGCGCAAATGATTCCGTTGTCCCCGTTAGCCTCAGTCAAGATTTTGCCGCCAATTATCCCTGCGCCACTCTGGAAATTGTGGAAAGCGATCATAGCCTTGGCGATGTGGTTAATCTAATTTGGCAGAGAACTACAGAATTTTTAGAATTATAGCGATCGCTTCTTCACGGGTTAAAAGTACTCACTAAAAGTGGTTATTAAGCGCAAAATTATATGTAAAAATTGAGTTGTAATTATTTGAGGAAACGGAAATGGAAGGGAAGTGTCTTTGCGGATCTATAACTATTAAAACCCCAAATAAAACAACTATTGATGCCTGTCATTGCGGAATGTGCAGGAGATGGGGAGGCGGGCCAGCACTTGGAATACTTTGCGGCTCAGATGTGCAGATAGAAGGTACAGATAAGCTTAATGTGTATCAGTCTTCGGAATGGGCAGAAAGAGCTTTTTGTGGTGAATGCGGCACACATATATTTTATAGATTGCTACCTACCAGCGAGTATTTTCTTCCAGCGGGTCTTTTTCAAAACGAAACTGAGTTTGAGTTCAAAGAGCAAATCTTTATAGATAAGAAACCTAGTTACTACGAATTTGCCAATCAAACCATAAATATGACCGAAGCAGAAGTTTTTGCCAAATTTGCTGCCATTTAAAATACACTCCTTTCCGACTGTGAAAATATGCATAATTGAAATGGGATCAAGGGGCAAAGCCCTTTCGTGGAGGGCGCAGCCACCACGCCCCCAAAAGTACTAATCTTTGACTGGGAAAGAAGTAGGAATACGAATCTGAAGTAAAAGTGTTAATTAGAGAAAATTCCAGTCATAACAAATAGCTGCTTGCCCATGATAAATATTTTGATCATCAACTAAATTCCAGACGATCGCATTTTGCAGCAGAAATCTTTTTCCACTTTTAGAAATTCTGACACCACTATAGTTTTCGATATATCCTTGCTCAGATACTGTCTTTAATAAAAGCGATCGCTCACTTCTTGCTATTGGTTCCGCCGATTGCCTTGATGAGATGCTTGTAAACTCTTGCCAATTCATTTCAAATAAGTTTAAAGCGGTTTGATTGCCATAATTAAATATGGGATCGGCGCCAGTATCGTGGGAAACCAGCATAAACGGGGCATCAAAAATACTTTTTCCTACATTCTGACTACCCATAAGCTCTTTACCTATATATTTTCTGAAGCTCTGAGCTAAAAGCCAAATATGGTCAGCTAAATATTGATTATCTAAAGATGGTTCAGACATCCTACTCATTTAATTTTGCCTCTGAAGTATTAGTTATAGGACTTACGCACTCAATTTTACTGAAACTTAGTGGGAGGGAGTTTGAGGGCTATGCCCAAACCCCCTTTAAATATAGGTTTTCTTTGTATGCTGCGTAAGTCCTAAGTTACTGCACTTTGTTTTCAAACCCGACACAAAAGAGGGTCACAGGACGAAGCCCCGTATTGATTTTTTCTATCTGTGTAACGTTTGATTGTAATTTGCTGTGAGAATATTAGACGGTTTGTTGATCGCCTTAGGAGTTTTTAGATCAAATCTTACAAAGTGTCGAATATTTGATATGATTATAAATCCTTGCTTTTGCACACGCATCAGCCCTATTGTCCACAAGGAAACTAATTTATGAGCCGTCTATACGAAACCATGTACATTTTGCGTCCAGATCTTAACGAACAAGATTTGGAAGCAGCGATCGCTAAATACAAAACCCTACTAGAAGAAAAAGGGGCAGAGGAAATCACAATTCACAATCGGGGCAAACGTCGCCTTGCTTACGAAGTTAAAAGAAATCGTGAAGGCATCTACGTTCAACTAAACTACACTGCTCCTCCAGTTGCTGTAGAAACCATGGAAAAAACCATGAAATTAAGCGATGAAGTTATTCGATATATGACTCTAAAAGTCACTCCAGAGCAAATTGCCGCCGCCGACCAACCCGTAGAGATTGTCGCCGAGCCCATCGCTATGCAACGTGGCCCTGGAGCCATGGATATTTAGGCTAATTTATATAGCTAATTTATAAAATTAATCAGAACCGACTCAGGGCAGATGATCTATACCTGAGTTTTTTTATAATTCTTTACAAGACTAATCCTATTACAAGTATTTACTGTCACAATCTATCAATTTGTTTATAGACTAGACTAAGAGTTTAAATTTAATAAAAAATTATCTATGCGCCTGAGTGAAATTACTCATCCTAACCAGTTGCATCGTCTATCGATCGCTCAACTAGAATCCATCGCCCAAGAAATCCGCAATAAACACTTAGAGACAATCGCGGCGACAGGAGGGCATTTAGGACCGGGACTCGGCGTAGTTGAATTAACCCTCGGCTTATACCAAACCCTTGATTTAGATCACGACAAAGTGGTCTGGGATGTGGGACATCAGGCATATCCCCATAAATTAATTACAGGTCGTTACGATCGCTTTCATACTCTTCGCCAAAAAGATGGCATTGCAGGCTACTTAAAACTAAGTGAAAGTAAATTTGACCACTTTGGGGCAGGTCACGCTTCTACGAGTATTTCTGCAGCTTTAGGCATGGCGATCGCTAGGGATGTTAAAGGCGAAAACTTTAAATCTGTGGCAATTATTGGCGATGGGGCTTTAACTGGTGGGATGGCACTGGAAGCAATTAACCATGCGGGACATTTGCGTAAAACCAATCTAATGGTAGTACTCAATGATAATGAAATGTCAATTTCTGCAAATGTCGGCGCAATTCCTAAATATCTCAATCGTTTACGCTTAACCCAACCCGTCAAGTTTCTAACAGGAAGCATTGAAGAGCAGGTCAGAAATTTACCCTTTGTCGGTGCCCCCCTAAGTGATGAATTAGACCGAATTAAGGACAATATTAAAATCCTGACTATGGTACAAAACAAAGTGGGAGCCGTATTTGAAGAATTAGGCTTTACCTACATTGGACCTGTGGATGGACATAATTTAAAAGAGCTAATTGATACCTTCAACATGGCGCATAAACTCCAAGGACCTGTGATGGTTCATGTTGCCACAACCAAGGGTAAGGGTTACAGCTACGCCGAAGCCGATCGCGTGGGTTATCATGCCCAAGGCTCCTTTAATTTAGATACGGGTAAGTCATCACCATCTACATCGACAAAGCCTAAACCACCTAGCTATTCCAAGGTTTTTGTCGATACCCTAATTAAGTTAGCAGAAAAAGATAAGCGTATCATTGGCATTACGGCAGCTATGGCAACAGGTACAGGCTTAGATAAGCTCCAAGCCAAACTACCCGAACAATACATCGATGTGGGTATTGCCGAACAGCACGCTGTCACCCTAGCCGCAGGTTTAGCCTGTGAAGGGATGCGCCCTGTCGCCGCAATTTATTCAACATTCCTGCAACGTGCCTTCGATCAGATTATTCATGACGTTTGTATTCAAAAGCTCCATGTATTTTTCTGTTTAGATCGAGCGGGAATTGTCGGGGCTGATGGACCAACTCACCAAGGTATGTACGATATTGCTTACCTTCGCTGTATTCCTAACATGGTTTTAATGGCTCCTAAGGATGAAGCTGAGCTGCAACAAATGATAGTAACAGGGCTAGAACATAATGGGGCGATCGCTATGCGTTACCCCAGAGGTAATGGCTATGGCGTACCACTCAAATCTGAAAACTGGGAGCCGATTCCGATTGGTAAGGCTGAGGTCTTACGGGAAGGTGGAGATGTCCTGATGGTGGCATTTGGTTCTATGGTTTATCCAGCTATGCAAGCGGCCGAGATCTTAATGGAGCATGGGGTTCAGGCTACTGTGGTTAACGCCAGATTTGCTAAGCCTTTGGATGTGGATTTA
>JBBQHY010000169.1:0-5776 GCA_038324415.1 Pseudanabaenales cyanobacterium
CTCACCTCTACAATTTAAAGCGGCGATCGATGTTCATCCTATGGTTGAGCTTAAGGATTACAAAAACCTCAGCGTCCAAGCCGAGCAAGTCGATCCAGACCTCACCCAAGTTGATAAAACCCTGCACGAATACCAAGTTAAAAAGGCGACTGTGGTGCCTGTAGAAGATCGGGGCGTAGAGACAGATGACCTAGTGAGCATAGACTTTAAAATTCTCGATACTGAAGGACAGGAAATTGAAAATACGGCGGAAACAGACTTTCAACTAACTATTGAAAAAGAAGGGTTTCTGCCTGGAGTAACCGATGGTTTAATCGGTGTCAAGCTAGACGAAACCAAAGAAATTGCCATTGTCCTACCTGAAGATTTCTTTGATGAAAAATATATTGGTCAATCTGCCACACTTGTTGCCACGGTGACTGATATTAAATTCCGTGAATTACCTGAGCTAGATGATGAATTTGCTAAGTCCATTAGTGCTAAAGAAACGATCTCTGAACTCCGAGAATTCCTAGAACAAAGGATTACCGAGGATGCCAAAGCCGAGGCTGAAACTAATATCAATAAAGCCTTGATTAACGCCCTAGTTGCTGAAATGGTAGAGCCAGAACTTCCAGGCACTATGCTTGAAAGAGAATCAGAACGATTAGCCCAAAATCAAGTTGAATGGTTAACTCAAACGCCTGAAGGCGAAAAACTAGCCAAACAAATTATGACTAAAGAGTTTGTGGGAAATCTTATTTCTAGTAACCAACCAGAAGCAGTTATCCGCATCAAAAAAAGCTTGGCGATCGCCGAAATTGCCCGACTTGAAGATATAACCGCCCCCAGAGCCGAAGTCATAGATGGTGCTAGAGAGTTATATCAAGAAATCAATGACAAGTCGGTCGATCTAGAACTACTCAAGCAAGTTACCGAGGATGAAATTATCACCACCAAGGTAATGGCGTGGCTGAAGGAAAATTCCACAATTGAAATTGTGCCCGCAGGATCATTAAAACCCCTTGAATCCTTAGATACCAATATGGATACTAATGAAGAAGAGAGTAGTGAGCAAACTTTGGAAGCAAAGGTAGAAGTAGTAACTGATGATTTAGATTAAACCTAGAGTAACAATGTCCTATTAAATTAGGGCATAATTAACTTTATGGTCTTAAGAGGTGTGAATTAAAATAATGATTTCAATGTTAAACAGCAAACTAGATTTAATCAGCCAAGCCCATAATTTTCCATTAGGTGAGTCGATCAGCAATGAAATCGTCCCAATGGTTGTGGAGCAATCAGGAAAAGGGGAGCGGGCATTTGATATTTTTTCACGCCTTCTTAGAGAGCGCATTATCTTTCTAGGCACCGAAGTTAACGACAGTGTTGCCAGTGTGATGATGTCGCAATTGCTATTTTTAGAAGCAGAAGATCCCCAAAAAGACATCTACGTTTACATCAATTCTCCAGGCGGCTCGGTCACATCGGGAATGGCAATCTATGACACTATGCAACACGTTCGCCCTGATGTTTCAACCATTTGCATGGGTTTGGCTGCAAGTATGGGAGCCTTTTTATTAACAGCAGGCACAAAAGGGAAAAGACTATCTCTCCCTAACTCTCGCATTATGATCCACCAACCTTTAGGTGGGGCAAGGGGGCAAGCGGTTGATATAGAAATTCAAGCTAAGGAAATTCTTTATCACAAACGGACATTAAATAACCTTCTATCCGAACATACAGGACAACCGCTAGAAAAGATCGAGCAAGATACCGAAAGAGATTTCTTTATGTCTCCTGCCGAAGCTCAGAGCTATGGCTTGATTGACCAAGTTTTGACTAAGTAACCCCAGAATCACACTATGCCTAAATATGATTCCCATCTCAAATGTTCCTTTTGTGGTAAGTCCCAAGAGCAAGTCCGCAAGCTCATAGCTGGTCCAGGGGTATATATATGTGATGAGTGCGTAGATTTATGTAATGAGATTTTGGATGAAGAGTTATTTAATGCTCCACCCATTCCAAATCGCAAAGAATCTTCAACCGAAAAGCATAAAAAATCCTCAAGTCTCAATCTCAATCAGATTCCTAAGCCACGCGAGATTAAGAAATATCTAGATGAAAATGTCATTGGACAGGATGAAGCAAAAAAAGTTCTGTCTGTAGCTGTCTACAACCATTACAAACGTCTTAGTTTTCTCCAAAAAAACGTCGAAGGTCAACCCCCAACCAAGAATTCTGACTCTAAAACTTCTGATGATTTTGTTGAACTCCAAAAGTCAAATATTCTATTAATTGGACCTACGGGCTGCGGTAAGACCCTACTTGCTCAAACCCTAGCCGAAATGCTAGATGTGCCCTTTGCCGTCGCTGATGCTACTACCCTGACTGAGGCGGGTTATGTGGGCGAAGATGTGGAAAATATTCTCCTGCGACTCCTACAGGTAGCTGATCTAGATGTAGAAGAGGCACAAAGAGGCATTATCTATATTGATGAAATTGATAAGATTTCTCGTAAAAGTGAAAATACTTCCATTACCCGTGATGTTTCAGGTGAGGGCGTTCAACAGGCTTTACTCAAAATGTTAGAAGGTACGATCGCCAATGTCCCACCCCAAGGCGGACGTAAACACCCTTACCAAGACTGCATTCAGATTGATACCAAAAATATTTTGTTTATCTGTGGTGGTGCCTTTGTTGGTTTGGATAAAGCGATCGAGCAGCGCATTGGCAAAAAATCCATGGGCTTTATTCAACAAGGTGATATTGTCCCCAAGGAAAAACGCACAGCAGATGTTCTGCGTCAAACCCAGCCCGAAGACCTTGTTAAATTTGGCATGATTCCCGAATTTATCGGACGAATTCCTGTAACTGCCGTAGTTAATCCCCTTGATGAAGATACTTTAACCGCTATTTTGACCGAACCTCGGAGTGCCTTGGTTAAGCAATATCAAAAGTTACTGAAGATGGATAATGTGCAGTTAGAGTTTCAACCTGATGCCATTCGCGCGATCGCCCAAGAAGCATACCGACGTAAG
Source organism: Pseudanabaenales cyanobacterium (assembly GCA_038324415.1). Lineage (GTDB taxonomy): Bacteria > Cyanobacteriota > Cyanobacteriia > Pseudanabaenales > Pseudanabaenaceae > PCC-7502. The sequence continues at coordinate 3,021 of JBBQHY010000169.1, forward strand.
ACTGGAGCGAGGGCACTGAGGGGAATTGTAGAGCAGATTATGCTAGATGTTATGTATGAGCTACCTTCGCGTAATGATGTTAAGCATTGTTTAATTACCCGTGAGATGGTGGAAAAACTCTCTACAGCCGAGATTATTTTTATCTCTTCTAATTTACCTAAGTCGGAATCCGCCTAAGGCTCCTTATGGCTGCCACCCCTCATCCTCCATTCATGCTTGTCGACGCTTACAACATCATTGGGGCATGGGGTAACCTAAAAAAATGGCAAGAATTAGGAGACTTTGATGCTGCCCGCTCAGAACTAACGGAAATTATGGCAAGATTTAGCTCCTATCACGGCTATCAGACAGTTTTGGTATTTGATGCTTACAATGTGCCAACCCCTGCGGTTACAGAAAAAGTTACTAAAAACCTGAAACTGCATTTTACTAACCATAAACAAACGGCGGATTCCTATATCGAAAAGTGCTGCGCCGAAATGCATCGCCATCCCCTCAGACATCTCAAACGGATTATTGTAGTTACTTCCGATCGCCTTCAACAATTAACAGCTACAGGTTTTGGCGCAGAGTGGATGTCGGCTTTGGCGCTGGAACAGGAAGTAGAACTCACATTTAGATCGGTACGCCATAGTCAAAAACCCCATACCCAGTCGGTAAAGAGATTATTAAGTAGTACCCTTGATGACAAAACTAGAGAACAACTAAAGAAATTACGTCAGGATTTGAATTAAATGGGCACCTCTGGGAAAGTTGAGATTGCACCTAGATTTATAGTTGGTGATCGCTCACATCTATACTTAAATTCGCACTGATTACAAGCTAGGCTACCTTCGGGTAATTGCGGGAAATAATTTGATAGTTCCGACTCTTTCATTTCCCTTAAAATCTGGCTTAATTCTTGCTGAGTTTGTTCGCGATCTTGGCTGCTATAGGCGATCGCCACCGTAGTTCCCGTATTTGCAAACCAATAGGACATGGAAAGTTGTTCGGGTAGATAATTAGATGTTTCAGCCAGAAGATAAAGATAAAGACGAGTCTGCCAACTAGTTTGTAAAACCATAGGACTCAAAGGCTTATTGTGGGTTTTCCAATCCAAAATCTGTGCCCGATCCGTGCCTAGAATCAACAAGTCATAAATTGCGGTGAGAATATAACTTTCAAAAGATTTATAAGTTCGCAAATGTTCGGGAAAGCGATCGCCCGTAATCATCACGGGGGGATTATTCTCAAATGCCCCGACCCAAGTTTGCAATTGTGGATCGCTAGCAGCTAGACCAGAAATATCCAAACCCAATTCCCTTTGCTGCATTAGTAAGTGAAATCTGCTTCCAAGTTCCATTTGGGCATTCGATCCAGAAGGTAGATGCAAGCGATCTAAAACTTGATGCTGAAACTTGCGAGGGCAGGATTGCCAAAGATTTAAGGTAGATTGGGATATAGAGTTCATATTGAAGAATTTGGGTTTAGGGTAATGCGATCGTCAAACATAAAACATTCTCCTTCCCATAAACTATCATCCTCTGGTACTTCGGCTAGATATTTAAGAATGCCACCTTTAAGATGATAAACCTCGGAAAAACCTACAGCAAGCATATAGGCACTGGCTTTTTCGCATCGAATTCCACCCGTACAGAACATGGCAATTTTTTGATTGGGATTGGGAAGTTGGGTTTTTACATAATTTGGGAACTCGCTAAAAAAGTCTAAATTAGGGTTACCCGCCCCTGCAAAAGTTCCAAAATCTACTTCGTAAATATTTCTGGTATCAATAACTAAGACATCAGGATCAGAAATCAAATTATTCCAATCCTTTGGTTCGATATAAGTACCAACTTTTTTGGCAGGATCGATATCTGACACTCCAAATTTTATAAGTTCAGTTTTTAATCGCACTCGAAATTTATTAAATGGCATGACCTGAGCAAATGATTCTTTATGTTCTAAGTTTTCTAAATTTGGGTGCGATCGCAAATTATTCAGCAAAGCATCAATCCCTTCACGACTTCCCGCAATTGTGGAATTAATACCTTCGGGTGCTAAAAGAATTGTGCCTTTTAGTTGATAGCGATCGCCCAAAGTTTTCAAAAATGGACGCAGTTCTCGAAAATTCGATAAATCAGTAAAATGATAAAAGCTGGCGATTATAACTTCTTCAGGAGTCTCTAAAAACTTATCCATTATAAAATTAGTGAATTTTTGTCCCCGAACCTCAACTAGCTGCTCTTTAACAACGGCAAAGCCCCGACTCTTAAAAAATGCCCGTGCTGTAATACTTGCCTCCACATATAACTTATTTAGTCTTAGCTCAAGAGCTTTAGTCTCTATAGTCTGATAAATCCTTGTGCCTACGCCCTGTCGTTGATAGTCTTTGTGACAATAAAAGCAATCAATATGTCCATTCACTTCTAATTCCCCAAACCCAATTATTTCTTCTCCATCGATCGCCACATAGGTAAAGCGATCGCTACAAACTTTTGCCCAATCTCGAAAATATAAATTATCTGATGCCCAAGCCTTGACTTGACTGGCAGAGTAATCCCGAATATTAACTTCTCTTACGGTATTGTGGAAGATTTGGGCTAGGAGATCGCTATCTTGAGGTTCAAATAATCGAATTTCCATAGAGCAATTTAAAGAGCCAGTTACAAATTACGGGCGGGGATTTCTTGACCATAATAAAACTTTTGTTCGAGGTTATTCAAGATTGTCCAAGCTAAAATCGCAATTAGGATCGACATAGCATTTACATAATG
>JBBQHY010000170.1:0-5775 GCA_038324415.1 Pseudanabaenales cyanobacterium
TCCTTGAAGGATATTCTTTAATATTTCCGCATTTTCACTGACAGTTCCCCCTTTTAAGTCATTAAGGGTCGCAAAAGCCAATCCTAGATCTTGAGGATTTATCGTCTCGATTGTAACTTCACCATTACTGCGTAAAAAAGCTATATCTGTAATGTCGGCTAAACCCGCTTCGTCCATACCCTCTCGGCTATGAAGGACTACAGACGTTGATCGCCCTAAAATTTTCAAAGCTTCAGCTACGATCTTAATTAAATTACGGTTATAGACCCCTAGAATTTGAGTAGTGGGAATTAAAGGGTTAACTAAAGGTCCAATCAGGTTAAAAATAGTTCTGATGCCAAGGTTTTTGCGAAATGTCGCTACTGCTTTCATGGCTGGATGCCAATGGGGAGCAAATAAGAAAGTAATACCGACAGAGGCGATCGCCCCATGAATTTTTTCCGCAGGCGCACTTAAGTTGATGCCTAAGGCTTCTAAAACATCTGCCGAACCAGATTTACTTGAAACTGCTCGATTGCCGTGTTTTGCGACTTTTACTCCTGCCGCTGCTGCCACAAATGCTACACCTGTCGAGATATTAAAGGTATTTGCTCCATCTCCGCCTGTACCGCAGGTGTCTAATAAAGGCATATCCCTAGGGAAAGATTGCCCTAAACAGGAGTCCTGTAAAACCCCTGCGATCGCTGCTAACTCGACAGCATCCACACCCTTACATTGCCAAGCTGCTAGAATTGCCCCAGATTGTTCGGGCGAAATCTCTTCTGCTAACCATCCCGACATCAAAGTTTTTGCCTGTTCTGCTGAAAGCGATCGCCGATCTATTAATTGTTGAAGCAAAACCGACCATGGTTGTGTAGTCATTTTATTATGGCTTGGGAACTTATTTAAGAACTAAGAAGCTTACCTAATATTGAGTCTGAAAAGATATGCTCAATCTAATAATACTGATTTGTGGCTAGTCTTCAGACATAAAGAGAGTGTCGAAGATTTAATGAAACTTAGTTTTGGGAATTACTCGCTCAAAGATTAATTCACTAATTCGATAAATTTGATTTACCAAATTGCTTCAAGACTTAATATAAATTCTGGCAACACATCTTCTCCTGACAGCAAATTAGGAGATAGTAAAACCTCTACTGGGTTACCTATGCGATAAATTTCTACTTCCCGATCCTGACGATTAATCAGCCAGCCCAGTCTTGCCCCATTATCTTGATATTCCTGCATCTTTGTTTGAGTGACTTTGAGGCTATCACTAGGAGACATCAGCTCAACTACAAAATCTGGACAAATTGGTGCAAATTTTGCCCGTTGTTCTGGGGTTAAAACTTCCCACCGTTCCTTTAATATCCACGCAGCATCTGGAGAGCGATCGCTACCATTAGGTAATTTAAAACCCGTTGAAGATCCAAAAGTAAATCCTAGCTTAGTTTGGCGATTCCAAATCCCTAGATCGGTGGTAATACTGGCACTACGCATCCCAGTTTCGCCGCCTTCTGGAGCCATGATTGTAATATCTCCTTGAGCATTGCGCTCAAATATGAGGTCGCTATTTTGGCGACAAAGTTGATAGAACTGCTCATTGGTAAGTTCAATTACGGAATCTAGGCTGATGGTTAAACTATGCATTATCCCTTCCCTTCGCAGATTCAATATCTACACTTTATCATGGTGAATTTTTAAGGTGATAGATCACTTAAGCCCTTAATTTACCAAATTGATTCAAGGCTCAATTTAAATTCTGAAAGTATATCTTCGCCTGTCAGAAAATTAGGAGATTGTAAAACTTCTACTGGCTTACCAATGCGATAAATTTCTACTTCCCGATCCTGACGATTAATCAGCCAGCCCAGTCTTGCCCCATTATCTTGATATTCCTGCATCTTTGTTTGAGTGACTTTGAGGCTATCGCTAGGAGACATCAGCTCAACTACAAAGTCTGGACAAATTGGCGCAAATTTTGCCCGTTGTTCTGGGGTTAAAACTTCCCATCGTTCTTTTAATATCCATGCAGCATCTGGAGAGCGATCGCTACCATTAGGTAATTTAAAACCACTCGAAGAATCAAAAACAAAACCTAACTTGGTACGACGGTTCCAAAATACTAGGTCTGCATTTAAATTAGAATTCCGCAAGCCCGTTTCACTACCAGTAGGAGCCATGATTGTAATATCTCCTTGAACATTGCGCTCGAATTTAAGGTCGCTATTTTGGCGGCAAAGTCGATAGAACTGCTCATTACTGAGTTCAATTACAGAATCTAGGCTGATGGTTAAACTATGCATAATCTCTCTTTGGTGCAGATTCGATATCTACAAACCTACTCTATCATTCCTAGTTTATGCCGCCAGTTTTTTCTAGTGCTAAGGTAATTAGCCGATCGCATAGATCACCAAATTCAATCCCTGAAGCTTCCCACAATTTAGGATACATACTCAAAGCGGTAAATCCAGGTAAGGTATTAATCTCGTTTACCAAGACCGTACCATTGGATTCCACATAAAAGAAATCTACTCTAGCTAATCCCGATCCAGCGATCGCCTGAAATGCTCTAATTGCCATAGCTTGAACCGCAGCAACAACTTCAGAGGGTAACTGAGCAGGAATAATTAATGCCGCTTTACCGGGTGTATATTTAGTCTCATAGTCATAAAAATCACTATTAAAGGTAATCTCCCCCACAATTGAAGCTTGGGGTCGATCGTTACCCAAAACTGCACATTCAATTTCCCTCGCCATCACGCCCTGCTCAATCAAAATACGGGAATCATAGCTGAAGGCAGAGGCGATCGCTAGTTCTAATTCCTCTCTAGTCCTGACTTTAGAAATTCCGACGGAAGATCCCAAATTAGAGGGTTTAACAAAGCAAGGATAACCCAACTCGATTTCAATATGCTCGCACCAAGAACTTGACTCCTGCTGCCATTCCCAGCGATTTAGGGAAATATACTTAACTTGAGCCAATCCTGCTTGAGCAAACAAAGAGTACATCACAATTTTGTCCATACCTGCGGCAGATGCCAATACGCCATTACCCACGTAGGGCTTTTGCATAAGTTGGAGTAAGCCTTGGACAGTCCCATCTTCGCCATTTGGACCATGTAAAACAGGAAACCAGATATCAATACCATGGGCTGCTGTCGGCAGTTGAAAAAACTCAATATCTGCAACTCGGGTAGGTTGCCCTTGGGCTAATACTAATTCTGATTGTTGAGGATTGCACCACAGTCCATCTTTTTGGATATAAAACAGATATAGATCGTATTTAGGATTTTGGCTGATTGCCTTGGCGATCGCCCGTGCCGAAATAATAGAGACTTCATGCTCCCCCGAAAGTCCACCAAATAACAAACCAATCTTGAGTTTATCCATTGTCATTATATAGACCTTTTTGCAGAACTAATTTCATTCTAATTTAGGTTATACATACTACCACCCCGTCCAGAGTGGTTGCGATTTAGCAAGTACCCATGATAAAGTTATAACGGGTATTTACAATTTGGCCATCTTTCCAACAATTTTCTTATGAGGTATCTCAAATGATTCAATCCTTGAAATCTACTGCATTTTCCGTCTTTGGGGCTTCAGCCCTAACCCTTGGCTTTACCGCAATGCCAAGTTTTGCTTTATCAACCACCCTTGGAATTCCATCTCAAGATCGTACAATTCCAGCTAATGGTGGTGTAGGATTCAATCCTGGTGGTATCATTGCAGTCAATCCTATAGATCCTGCACAAAATTTTAGTACCACCGAAAGTTATTCTATTATTCCAGCTGGACCCACTTTCACTAACCCTAATTACGTTCTCATCGGTGCCTTTGGTAGCACTACTAGTGGATTGTTTGATCCCTCCACTATCTTTGGACTCACATCGTTATCTGTGAACTTTGATTATAGTCTTTCCAACACAGTTAGTTCATTTGGGATCTTCGATGTTACAACATCTTTGTTAACTTTTGCCTCTCTCTTAGCTCCTTCCGTTGGTGGTAATGTTCAAGACATTGGTAGCATAGGTGTGCCATTAGCTGCTCTTACAGGTGGCACCAAAAGGTTTCAATTTAGTACTAGTCAAGACACTCTAAGATTCTCTAACTTTAATTTCACTGCAGATACCACCCCAGTTCCTTTTGAATTTAACCCTGCGTTGGGTTTAGTTCTAACTGGTGCTCTATTCGGCGGCAGCAAACTACTTAAAAAAGCTAAGAAATCTACAAAGGTTGGTTAATCAATCATTTTGTAATAGCTACTAATTTTTACTGAGCGATCGCTTATCCATTAATCCAAGATTGATGTGAGCGATCGCTTTCTGTTATCAACATTACTTAGTCAGAAGATGGTGAATTGAATAAAGTTGGTTCTGTACCTTGGCGCAGCCTTTCAATATTAGAGCGATGGAGCCAAACCACATAGCTACCGGCAATTAGGGCAAATGCGTTATAGGAAACTGGAGATTGGGTAATAGTCATAAGAATCGGAGCGGCGATCGCTGCCAAAATTGAACTAATAGAAACTGTGCGCCAAATTGCCATAGTTAGCAACCACAAACCAAATGCGGCGATCGCCACCACCCAATTTAATCCTAATAATACCCCTAACCCAGAAGCCACAGCCTTTCCACCCTTAAAACCTAGCCATACAGAACGAGTGTGTCCTAATAGTGCCATCATGGCTGCCCCAACTATGAATAACTCCTGTAGGTTGGAATTATAGGTGGTTGGCATAAATGGACTAAGCCAAATACTAACGGCAAAGGCAGATTTCATCAGTAAAACTGAGAGCAAGCCCTTAAGTAAGTCAATGCTAAACACTAAAATCCCTGCTTTTTTGCCCACAGTCCGCCAGACATTTGTAGCACCTGTAGAACCCGAGCCATGCTCCCGAATATCTATGCCTCCTAAACGTCCGATGATATAGCCAGTAGGCAGCGAACCAAATAAGTAAGCCATAACTAATAGCAAGATTTGAGTTCCCATAACTAAAAGTCTCGCTCTCTAAAGTAGGTATTCTTAGCCAATGGATCGCGCCCAAATGCCAATAACAATGGGAACCTGAGCATATCCACTGAAATAGCTTCTTCGGCTTCATCAATCAAAATTAAAGGCATTTGCCCTTCGGTTGTTAAGCGATCGCCCTTCAAACATAAAGGATCTGGGTCTTCAAATAAGACAATACCTTTTTCGGGGCCAAAGTTCTCGCGATTAATGCCCAAACAGTCTTGAAAGCCCCGCCGCCATTCCCCCAAACGTTCAGGAGATGTTGCCAAAATTAACACTCTCACCTTATCTCCATAGAGCGATCGCAAGATTGAAACCGCCGCCGATGCTACTAAAATATTTTGTAATCTTGTCCCCATAGTTCGCACTGCTCCTCGACCTGCTTGGGCAAAAAACCAATTACTGACGCGATCGGCATGGGAAGCTTCAAAGGTACGGCGCAGCTTCCACGCAGGACCGTAATAATCGGGTAGAGTCCGATAGCGTTCTAACAGTTGTTCGATTTTCTGTTTTTGATCGCCATAAGCCTGCTCGGTTAAAGACTGGGCTGAGACTGTAGGAACTTTGAGTTCTGGCTCTACAACTTTTATGGGCTTAGGGACAAGATTTAACTTTTCTACAGTTCCCACCAAGTCCTGCAAACTACCTAGTAAATAATCCTTAAATCCCTGCACTCTGATTGCCACATCTTGAGAGGCTCCAGCATAAATTGTTTTCATTTCGGTTTGCAGCCGTTCATACTTGCGCTGTAAAACTGCAATTTCTGCTGTAATTTCCTGT
>JBBQHY010000171.1:0-5757 GCA_038324415.1 Pseudanabaenales cyanobacterium
CTGCTCAGTTAATTTCTTGTAGCCAATCACCTATATTACCAAAAATGAGCTCAAACTCCCCTTACAGAAAAATGAACTCAAGTTTTCTTAGCTTCAGCTATAAGAATATAAACGATTTGTAACTTTAGCAGACTGTAAATATTATTTTGAGAGTTTTTGAAAGATTGAGTCTTTAAAGATCATTTGAGCATAAAGCACAACTAAAAGTTCTTGAGTCTGTTCTTTAGGCATTTTTTCTATTTTGGCTGAAAAATCTTTGACTTTGACCTGCTGCTCTGATGTTAGTTTTTCTAGTACATTCATGGCTATTTTCTACTTTTTAAGCTGTAATTTAATTGAGCTAAACTAATTTATGTATATATATTTACGGCTAAATAGATTTTTGAATACAGTCTTTTGATAGATACTCCCTTCCCAGTCAAAGATTAGTCTTTTGGGGGTGTGGGGGCTGCGCCCCCACGAAGGGGCTTTGCCCCTTAACCCCATTTAAACTGTGTATATTTCTATGGTGGGGAGTAAGTACACTAGAACAATGTACTGAGCAAATCAAAATTTCTTTAATTATTGCTACGTTACCTTAAGAAACATTACATCAAGAAGCTGTAAAGTTTGATTTATGGTCTTTAGCTTCTATAGAATCATTTTTAGGGTTAGAAGAAGATTCTATTTCTTCATAAAAAGGGAACGATCCAATATTTATATACTTGTTAATAAGATCATCATATTCAAGAGATCTAAAATGTTCAGACCATTGATAATATTGATCACATCTCACCTTAGAGATATGATCAGATAAATTTGAACTATTTAGAGGTTTAATTTGTTCAATCATGGATTTTTTATGGATTTTAAAAAGTTTTATGATTTTTTGGACTGAAGGTTCTTACAAAGAAGGCGATCGCTTAAAATCATACTAATATTAGAGTTAGTGTAAATCTCCAATTGAGCCTCTGTTGGTGCATTAAAGCAAAATTGTTGATGGGGAAAAACTGCCCGCTCAAGGTACCAACTTTGAATATTGGATCGGATAATTTGGATATGTTGTGTCCGATTAGAATAGCAATAACTTTGAAAATCTAAAGAGGCATTTAGCATTTTAAACACCCTCAATTTGAATGCGATCGTGAATCTCGAATAATATATCAGTCTTTGTAATTTCAAGTAACATTGCTATTTCAGGATTGATTTTTGCTAATTCTAATTTGCCGCCGTAAGAATCCATAATTCTGAGAATTGCAACTAATAAACCCAATCCATAGCTATCAACAAAACTAATATTTTCCATATTCAAAATCAGAATATCAGGATTTGTTTGTACAATTTCCATCATTTGGCATCGTAGCTTATAACAAGATTCAGAATCAATTCTGCCAGAAGGCTTAAATACTTTGATAATGTTGCGGGAAATGAAAGTACCAATTATTGTATTCTTTTGATCGATCAACATAGATTTATACTCACGTATTGATTAATATCTACCCATTAAAATGCTAAATCGACTTACATAAATTTGGCTGCAAAGGTCTCGACTATGTCCTTTGGTATACCTAAATAACTCAATTCTTATTTAACACGATTAATATTTTTACCACGTATAAGAAGTGGTTAGTTTTGTTTGATTTGATTGAAAATGTATCAAAAATATACAATCGGCAAATTCTAATTCCGATCATTAATCTAAAATTAGGGTATTGAAAAACTCAGGGAGAAAACTTTTGGATATAAAAGCCGCCGTAGCTTGGCAGTCAGGGCAACCCCTAACCATTGAAACTGTGAAAATTGCGCCTCCTCAAACAGGTGAAGTTATGATTGAGATCAAAGCTAGTGGGGTTTGTCATACCGATGCCTATACTTTATCTGGAGATGATCCTGAAGGACTATTTCCAGCAATTTTGGGGCACGAAGGCGCAGGCGTGGTTGTAGAAGTAGGAAGTGGTGTGAGTAGCTTGAAAGTGGGCGATCGCGTAATTCCCCTCTACACACCAGAATGTCGGCAATGTAAATATTGTTTAAGCCGTAAAACTAATTTGTGTCAGTCAATTCGCTCTACCCAGGGACGTGGAGTCATGCCCAATGGCAGCAGTCGCTTTTCCATGGATGGACAAATGATTCATCACTACATGGGAACTTCTACCTTTGCTAACTATACGGTTCTGCCTGAAATTGCTGTGGCGAAGATTAGAGAAGATGCTCCCTTTGATAAGGTCTGCTACATCGGTTGTGGTGTGACAACGGGAATTGGAGCGGTAATTTATACTGCCAAGGTTGAACCTGGTGCGAATGTAGTGGTATTTGGTTTGGGTGGAATTGGACTAAATGTGATCCAAGGAGCAAGATTAGCGGGTGCCGATATGATTATTGGTGTAGATATTAATCCTGCTAAAAAAGCGATCGCTGAAAAGTTCGGTATGACTCATTTTGTTAATCCTCATGAAGTCGAAGGCGATTTAGTTCCTTACTTAGTGGATTTAACCAAGGGTGGTGCGGACTATAGCTTTGAATGTATTGGTAATGTTAATATCATGCGTCAGGCTTTGGAATGCTGTCACAAAGGGTGGGGTGTGAGTGTAATTATTGGGGTGGCAGGAGCAGGGCAAGAAATTCAGACTCGTCCATTCCAATTAGTTACAGGTAGGGTATGGAAGGGTTCAGCCTTTGGTGGAGCTAGGGGGAGAACTGATGTACCTAAAATTGTGGATTGGTATATGGAGGGCAAAATTAATATTGATGATTTAATTACCCACGTTATGCCCATTGAGCAAATTAATCAGGCGTTTGATTTAATGCACAAAGGCGAATCTATTCGGGGTGTGGTTACTTTTTAAGGAACTTAGATTTGCTATAACATGAATGATCACGCTGATGTTGCCCTATGGCTGAGTCGTCCTGCGGATGAAGTGGCTCCGCAATTACTTGGTTGTACCTTAGTTAGAAAAATTGATGGCATTGAATACAGGTGCATAATTGTCGAGACTGAGGCATATGCTCCTGGCGATCCTGCCTGTCATGCCTATAGAAAAAGGAGCGATCGCAATGCCGCAATGTTTGGTGAGGCAGGCTTAGTATATGTTTATTTAATTTATGGAATCTATCACTGCCTAAATATAGTCACAGATCAAGATGGAGTGGCGAGTGCAGTCCTAATTCGGGCATTAGCTTTGGATAAAATTCCACCGTGGATTGCTCCTAATAAAAGTAAACGGCTGGGGGCAGGACCGGGTAAACTCTGCCGTGCCCTAAAAATTGATCGCACCCTCAATGGGATGACTCTCACGCCACAATCAGATTTATGGTTAGAGATTGAGCAAAAATCCTTAGAAAATCCTTTGAAAATTATCCAAACAACTAGAATTGGGCTAACTAAGGGCGTAGATATTCCGTGGCGTTGGTATATTGAAGGGCATCCTGATGTTTCAGTATCAATTCAAGATTGATCGGGCTTAAATTGCCAAAGTTGCCCTTGGGCAAATACTAAATCTTGGGGATCTCGAAGTTTTAAGAATTTTAATAGCTTTAAGGATGGACGGAATACAAAGACTGGAGCAGAGTTTATGTTGAAATTCTTGAGTAAACTTATAATTAGATCTAAATTGGAATTTGGCTCGATTGGACTTAAAAGTAGAAATTTTATATCTGAATTGAGCATGTAGCTGAGGGAAATTAAATCTCCAGTATTTGTAAAATCATCACCTAAATCACTAATTACGATCGCATTAGAAACAGTATTAAGGCGATCGCTAACTTGGGCATTAAAATAACTTAAATCCTTATTCCACCAAGTCTGAGAGTTGGCACTAACAAGACTAGAAACTATACTAACAGTTAAAAGAATTGCCAAAACTCCCCGCCATATTATAGTTTTATGGAAATTATCCTTAAAAGGAAAATTAAGCATTTGAGCAAATAAATAAGCCATAGCCAACTGAATTGCGGGAAAACAGGAAATTAAGTAACGACTAACAGCCGATCGCTTACCGCCTAAAATTAAATCTGGCAATAGTAATAGTAAAAATGGCATAAATATCGAAGTAAAAATAAACCATTTAGCAGAGCTTTGTCGATAAATTAAATATAGAGAAAAAATGATTAGCGCAATTATGGGAATTCGTAAAATATAGGTCAGGGGATTATTAAAACCAAAATCTAGATCAAAAAATAGAGATGAAAAACTTAAAGTCCAAAGCTTAAGTAAATATTCAAAGCCCACAGGAATATTACTCCAATTAGTCGTGGCAGTTGTGCGAGAGAAATTAGAAGCCATTACGATAATCCAAGGCAAATATAAGGCGATCGCTACTCCTAAAGACATCATAAATTGCCTAAGTTGTTGTCTTTGACTTGCCACTATAAACACCCCATGCCCAATTAAACTTAAGCCAAAAAATGGATGGGTATATAAAGCGATCGCTACAGCCAAAGTATAAAAAGTCCAATTAATTAAAGTTGGTGATTTTAAAGCTCTTAACAAAGCATAGCCAGTGGCAATTACACCCACGGTCAATAGACTATATTGACGTGCAGTTTGGGCAAATAAAATATCAAATGGTGATAAAGCTAAAAAGGCTGTAGCTATTAAGGCAATAGTTTTAGAGTTGGGATTTTCGGCAAAAAGAGCGATCGCCAGACCATACATCAAAGGCAATGCCAAAAGGCTCAAAAGCGCAGGTAATAAACGAGAAGCGCCGATAGAACTACCAAACCAGATTAACCACTGCCTTGCCATTAAAAAATATAAGGGTGGATGCTGGGGGTCTTCAATTACTAAAGACTGGATTGTGTCTAAATATGTGCTGTTGGGTTTAATCTCTTGATATTTTTGTAATTCTGAAGCCGAAATTAATTTATTTTGAAATAAGTCTTGATCGATCTGGGTACGGGTAAACCCTGTCGCCCGCATGGATGTGTACACTTCGTCATGCCAATATAACTTTTGGTTGACCGCTAAAAACCGTAAACAAATACCCAAGGCGATCGCCAACAAAATTAATATCAATCCTGACTGTAACTTCTGTGATTTCATAATTTTTAATTTTAGAGGGCGATTTGTCCAATAGTATCAATCCAATAATTTAGGAATGATTATAAAATCTGCAATAAAAAATCCCCATTCATTTATGTATATTTAGAAAAGAAGAAGCTAACAGCACTTTGGTTTCAATTCCGCCTCAAAAGAGCAGCACAGGGCGAACTTTCCCGTATTGGTTTTGACCTTTGTATCTATGGCACGTTTGATCATAATTTGCTGTAATTGCCAGTCCCACAATTACGGTAATTATTACTTCGATTTTGAGAAAGCAAAGCTTATTAGTTTGTTATATTGCTGATAGCATTATCAGTCACATTGGCGGTTAACGAAAAACCCCGCCGCAAGCATCGGGGTATCGAAATCAAACCGCTTAAGTATAAATCAAATGTTTGATTATGGTTTTTATGCAGTGGGTTTGGGCTCGGAATTCCGAGCCCAAATGGGGAGTTTGAGGGGCAAAGCCCTTCAATTATCCTTTCTTAATGTTAGGGAATTAGCAATTAGTTGGGATCGTAAAAATAGACGTTAACTTTACGCTTTTCACAAAATTACTTATTTCGAAATATTAACTCAAAGCCCCCCCAAGGGGCCTGCCGTGTACACACAAGTCCCCTTTAAGCTGATTCGAGATATTTTTGGGTTTTGAAACCTCTATTTCTCGTTCATTACTCTCAATAAGCTTGAATTATTGAGAGTAAGCTTAAATCTTGAAAGCCTTGTATAGCCAAAGT